>CAYJGS010000009.1:13424-18082 GCA_964369505.1 uncultured Desulfovibrionaceae bacterium
ATGGCTTACACCTCCATGTATCCTTCAAAAAAAGATAAGCATTTATAGTTAAAATGGCAAATCAATAATCTTCACAAATTTTCTTCATACCAATATTTATATTTATTAATATAAGGAGCATGTGCCATAAAAAATACTTCTGTATCCTTGGGGGATTATTTCACATTCTTTATAGATAGACAAGTGAAGAATGGTCGCTACGGCTCTGCCAGTGACGTAGTTCGGACTGATTTACGTCTTTTAGAAGAGCACGAAACTAAGTAAAGGCTTTTGCAAAATGCTCCCATTGCCAAAGAACAATCAGGTAAATTACGCAAACAGGGCCTCTTTAATGCTGACGCTTTTTTAGAAAGGATGCTCCGCAAGCATGGTCAGTAACGAATATCGCCTTTCCCCGCTTACCGAAACTGACCCCATATCTTGCGGTCGACATTTGCCCATACACCTCCCCATGAACGGCAAGGCATATGGCGACTTTAACCACCTTGACCACCTCTTGACCACCCCTAGACCCATTTTTAAAAGATTTAAATAAAAAATAAACCTAGAAGAATTTTTCAATATCCTTCTAGGCTTTATATTTTTGCTTTGTTTTTAGCTACTTATGGCGGAGAGGGAGAGATTCGAACTCTCGGTACGCTATTAACGTACACACGATTTCCAATCGTGCTCCTTCGACCAGCTCAGACACCTCTCCGCGTTTGGAAAGCAACTTCTACGCAAATTTTTTGCACTTGGCAAGTGTTTTTTTGCGATTATTTTTTGATGCCATAATTTTTTATTCAGCCCTAAGGCTGCGTACCATAAGTTCTCTCACGCAATTATAGGGTGAGGCTCCTTTATACAAAACAGCGTACACAGCGCTTATAATAGGTGCATTCACATTGTGTTTTTCCACCATGGCATAAGCAGCTTCGGTGGTTTTAACCCCTTCAGCCACCATGCCCAAAGTGTTTTCAATATATTCTAAGCTTTCGCCCCGACCAAGGCGCAAGCCCACCTGTCTATTGCGAGAAGCATCTCCCATGCAAGTAAGCGTCAAATCACCTAGCCCAGAAAGCCCTATAAAAGTACGCTCTTCTGCCCCAAGGGCTCGCCCTAAGCGGCGCATTTCTGCTAAGCTTCTGGTCATAAGGGCCGCGCGCGTATTATGCCCAAAGCCTAATCCATCACAAAGCCCCGCCGCAATGGCCATGATATTTTTTAACGCTCCACCAAGCTCCACTCCACGTACATCAGCACAAGAATAACAACGGAAAAGCGGCGATGAAAAAACGTGGCGCAAGTGCGTATCAAGGCCTGCTGCTGCACAGCCAAGCACCACGGCCGTGGGCAAATCTTGCACAACTTCCACTGCAAAAGAAGGGCCTGATAACACAGCATAATATGGTGATTTATGCCAAAGAACCTCTTCCACCACCTGGCTCATTGTCATGCCGCTATCGCATTCAATACCCTTGGCAGTATTCACAAGCACAGCCTTAGCAGGCAAATGTTCATTTATTTCTTGCAAAAAACTGCGCAATTTTTGGATAGGAATAGCAAGCACATAGACATCTTGCTCACCAAGCGTAGCCATATCCGTATAAGCCTTAAGCTTTTCATGCAAGGAATAATCTATAAGATAACGAGAATTTTTATGCTCATCATTGATATGTTGCGCAACCGCAGCATCACGCACCAAAAGGCGAACTATATGCCCTTTTTTGCTCAGCATATGCGCCAGAGCTGTTCCCCAAGAACCACCGCCTAAAACCGCTATTCGCATTTTCACATCTTCCACAGCATTCCCCAATGTATTCTTTTCACAGTCTGATATTCCATCAAAAAGTATAAAGCATAAGCTGACAGCCTGTTAAAACATTAAAAATCCAAAGCATATGGTGGCAATAAAAGAGCATATGGCATATCTGATAGAAACCAGCCCTTTATTATAATTTCTATATTTCTTGGTACACACGGATGCATTTACATGTATTTGCTCAAGCAAGTCTTCAAGAATTTCTTGCCTCGTATGTTCTTTAAATGACTTTTTATACTGCACTACGTCAGTTTCCGCAATGTCTACAAAATATGTTCTCAAATAGTTATTACTACACACAAGATTAGCGGAGATTGTACAACTGAGCCTGTATACACCATAAAAGAAAAAATATGCACTTATCAAAAGCGCTATAATAAAAACTGTCTCTAACATCCAGGAACTTTTATCAATATTTTTTAATATATTGCTTATTTGATTGATAATACCGCTATTCCCTAAAATTAAAGACAAAACACCGGAAACAGCCAAAACCATGCCGGATTTTGTATCACAATTATAAATAAAACCAATAATACGCGCCAAAGTATCCTTGGCATCCTTTATTTGCTCTTCGATATTAGGCACATCATTTTTATTAAATTCAAAATGTTGCATATTAATTCTTTTGGTGCTTACATATTTTATTTCTTATTACTATAAAGTGGCAATAACTTCCAAAGCCACTTGTTTCGCATAGCTCATATCGCTTCTTGCGTCATCCACAAAAAAGGCAAAATACGTTTTTTCTTGCGCGCGTTGTATAAAACCCACAAACCAGCTTTTCCCTTTTCCATTAGCGCCTGTTTTGGCATATAAAGTATACGTATCACCAGATTTTTTTTGGAAAGTCCCTTGAAACATAACTTCTTGTAAAAGTGTCACATGGGCAGGTAAAATATCGGTTTTTCCTTCAAAAATATTATATAAAACTTGCACTTGTTCTACTGGGGATATTTTTAACGAAGAATCCAACCAAAAGCCATTTAATTCTTTTATCTTATTGTTGCCATTGCCATGCCATGCAGAAATATTTTCATTACCGTACCCAAGCTTTCGCAAAAATTTTGTAACAGTTTGGGGAGTAAGTTTATAAACAAGTTGATGATAATACCACACGCAAGAATATTGAAAAGCTTCTTGTAAATTTACATCCTTATTCCAAGCTTCCAACCAATACTTTGTGCCATTATACTGCATTTTACTCGCTTTACTTTGTACAATACCATTCTCTAAGCCCAAGAGTGTAGAGGCAATTTTAAACGTAGAAAAGGGCGAAAATTGCGTATGAGCCAGTGGTTCATTGTATATTTTAATAATATTTTTTTGAGGAGTATACAAAAGGGCTGTTCCGCGCATACCATTAAAGTACGAGGATACATGAAGTTCTTGCTTTGTAGCTTTAGCTAATGTATTTTCTGCTTTGGCAAAACTTACAGGCACCCACATACACATAAAGAGCAAGAAAAACAATACCGCTTTTTTTGTGCAGAAAAAAAAGTTGCACACAGAACTTGCCCCATTCAGGCTATCTCTATGATATATATACATAAAAACCTTACTGCATTGACATAAAAAATTATCAGATTTTGCAAAAAAACATTTGCCTTTTCTCCAGAATATCCTTAGATTAAATCTCCGATTTTTGCAAGAGGGGGTGATTTCCTTGCCCGGAGTATTTCTTAACGAAGACGATTATAACTTCGACATCGCTTTGCGTCGCTTTAAAAAACAAGTAGAAAAAGCTGGTGTTCTTTCTGAAATGAAAAAACGCCAACACTACGAAAAACCAAGCGTTATGCGCAAAAAGAAAAAGGCTGCTGCCAGAAAGCGCCTGATGAAAAAGATCAGAAAATTGAACATGGGTTAGTATCCTGCCATGGACGATTCACAAAAAAAATATTTTTTGTGGGCTTCGCTAATCCATTAAAAAGCATCACACTTGCGGGAAATTCCATAAGAATTTCCCGCACTTGTTATTTATTTCAGCGCATTTGCTTTAGGAGAACCACCATGACGTTAAACGAACGTATTGAAAAAGATTATATCACCGCCTACAAGGCCAAGGAACAGTTAAAGCTTGACGTTTTACGCCTTTTAAAAACTGCGGCTAAAAATCTTCTTGTGGAGCTTAAGCGCTCCAATGGCACCCTTGATGACGTTGAAATGATGGATGTTCTTATGCGACAAGCTAAGCAACGCCAAGATTCCATTACACAATTTACCGATGCAGGCCGCACAGATTTGGCAGATCGCGAAGCCGCAGAACTTGCCATATTGCAAGAGTATTTACCAGCCCCCCTAACTCAAGAAGAACTTGCAGCCGCCATAGATGCAGCCATTGCCAGCACAGGCGCCACCAGCCCTAAAGACATGGGCAAAGTGATGAACGCCATCATGGCAGAATACAAAGGACGCGTAGACGGAAAAGCTTTGTCTACCACCGTAAAAGAACGCCTAGCTTAGCAGAATATGACACAAGAACGCACACTCAAAGCTCTAGAATTTGATAAACTTCTTGAGCAATTAGCCAATTTTTGTCTTTCCCCTTCCGGTAAAGAAGCGGCTCTTTTGTTACGCCCTTACGCCACAGGCGAAGAAGCCAGCGAAGCGGTTTTGCTCTATGACGAATGCCAAACGTGGGCCGCATACGCTGCCAGTCAAAAAGATAAAAATTCCTTCCGCTTGGTGAATTTTCCCGATACAAAGCCCATCGAGCAGCTTTTGCGTTCTCAAAGAGCCCTGCTCGACCTTGATGCCCTTTGGACATTGCGCGAAGTGCTGCGCATGGCCTCGCAAGCGGCCTTATCCATTGGCTTTGACATACAAAGTTCCCCTTGGCCGCGCATGGTGCGTT
>CAYJGS010000009.1:18092-22320 GCA_964369505.1 uncultured Desulfovibrionaceae bacterium
GCGCAAGAAAATCCCTTGCCGGAATCTCTCACCGCAGCTTTAAAGCGTTGCTTGAGTGACGATGGACTTTTGCGCGACGAAAGTTCACCAGAGCTTTTACTCGTGCGCACAGAATTGCGCCGCCTACATCAAAATTGCATGCGAAAAGTTAAAGATTTCGCTGCAGAATATAATATCTTGCATTTTTTGCAAGACACATTCATGACCTTAGCCTCAGACCGCTATGTATTACCACTAAAAGCCAATTTTAAAGGGCGCTTACAAGGCATCATCCACGATTGGTCACAAACGGGCGAAACATGTTATTTTGAACCCATGTTCTTGGTAGAAATCAATAATCGCTTGCAAGAATTAAAGCGCGAAGAAAGAGAAGAAGAGCGCAAAATTATAGAATATCTTACAAGCCTTGTGCGCGAGGGCTTACCCCTTGTGGCCAATGCCACTGCCCTACTCACGCGTATGGATACCCTTTTAGCCACAGGCAAATTGGCTGAAGCCATGGCCACCACGGCACCACAAAAAAAAGGAAAAGCCGCCGCCAAGGATATGCCAAGCCACACACCTTGCCACGCTGTAAGTATAGAAGATGCTTCAGCCCGCTTGCACTTGCCTGAAGCAAGGCATCCCTTGCTTGCCTTGATTGGCACAGCCCAGCCCATAGATATTATGCTGCATGAAGGCGAAAAAGGCCTTGTTATTTCTGGGGGTAATGCCGGCGGCAAAACTGTGTGCTTAAAAACCCTTGGTTTAATCACGCTCATGGCCATGAGCGGCTTGCCTGTGCCTTGTGCTGCCGGAGCAACTTTACCTGCATTTACCGATATTTATGCATTCATTGGCGATGAACAAAGCCTGGATGCCAGTGTTTCTACTTTTACGGCGCAGATCCGCCATTTAAGCGAAGCTTGGCAAGACGCCTCAGAAAGCACCCTCATTTTATTGGATGAATTTGGCGCTGGCACAGATCCGGCCCAAGGGGCTGCCTTAGCCCAAGCTGTGCTTGATGAACTGCTTGAGCGCAATGTCAGCGTGGTGGCAGCAACGCACTTTCCGGCTTTAAAAACCTATGCCCTTTCACGAGAAAAAGCTCGCGCAGCTTCTGTGCTTTTTGATCCTAATACCAAGCGCCCTCTTTTTCGCTTAGCTTATGATCAAGTGGGAGCAAGCCAAGCCTTGGATGTGGCGCGTGAACACGGTTTGCCGGAAGTTATTTTACGCCGTGCCGAACATTATCTTTTACAAGACGGCGAAGATACAAGTGCACTCATTGCCCGTTTAAATACCCTGGCTGTAGAGCGTGAAAGAGAAATTACTATCCTAAAAAAAGAACAAGCTGAACAAAAACAGAAACAACAAAAGCTCATGGAGCGTTTAGAAAGAGAACGCGCAAAACTGTATGAAGAAGTGCGCGCCAAAGCTTCTGAGCTTATGCATGCGTGGAAGGCTGGTAAAGCCACACACAAACAAGCCTTAAAAAATATGTCTGCCCTGCGTGCAGAAATTGCCAATACAGAAAAACTTGACGCGCATTCAGAGAACACCCCAAAAGATACTGCAGAAACTAAAAAAACCATGCTCTTACACATAGGTAAGCAAGTGTATCATCGAAATTTTGCCAAAAAAGGCATTATTTACGAAATCGACACGCGCAAAAAAAGAGTGCGTGTAGACATGGGCGGGGTGACCATTTGGGCAGAAGTGGCAGATTTAAGCGAGATAGCAATACCGCAAGAAAACACCCTCAAATCCAATACCGGGGTGCTGACTCGAACAGATTCCAGCACCAAAGAACATTTTGGGCCACTGCTCAGCCTTGATATGCGCGGAAAAAGAGCCGATGTGGCCTTGGCCAATCTTGAGCATTTTTTAGATAAAGCCTTACTAGGCGGGCGCGAGAGTGTGGAAATAGTACATGGGCGCGGTACAGGCGTATTGCGCAAAGAGGTGCATAACTTCCTCCGTTCTTCTCCTTGTGTAGCAAGTTTTGAACTGGCCCCTGAAGATAGGGGCGGCGACGGCATGACCATTGTGCATTTACGATAAAAAAATCAGCATCTTCCCTAAAGGATGAACTACATATGCAAAGCAAGGATGCCATACGCTTTATCAAGCAGCGCCTCAATATAGTTGATGTAGTGCGCCGCTATGTAGAGCTGAAACACAGCAGTGGTTCGCGCTGGTCGGCACCTTGCCCCTTTCATCAAGAAACAAAGCCTTCATTCAGTGTTAATGAAGAGGAAGGGCTTTTTTATTGCTTTGGCTGTCAAGCCAAAGGAGATATATTTGAATTTTATGGACGCATAAACGGTCTTGATTTTAAAGAAACTCTGGAACAATTAGCATTTGAGGTGGGCATACAAATTGACCCATGGCGCGGTAATAATGGGCAAAACACCGGCAATTCCCAAAACTTGCGCAAGGCTCAATCCAACAAACAAAATATATTGCGCATGTATGCCCTTGCCGAAGCGCATTTCGTGACTAATCTTAAAGGCAGTGATGGAAAACTCTGCCAGCAATATATTGAAGGAAGAAAACTTAGCCCCGAAATCATCAGCGCGTTCTCCCTTGGCTGGGCCAAAAAAGATTGGCAAGATCTTAGTAATAAATTACGAGGAGCCGGCTTTACAGAAAAAGAAGCCATAGAATCCGGCTTATTGGCACGTAGCGAAAAAACAGGGCGCGCTTATGACCGTTTTCGGGGCAGGCTTATTTTTCCCATACGTTCGCTGGGCAATCAGGTTATAGCTTTTGGCGGCAGAATTATTGGAGATGAAGACGAAGCAAAATATATCAACAGCTCCGATTCCCCCATCTACAAAAAGGGCGATAACCTCTATGGATTGGCACAAGCCAGAAAAAGCATTACTGTAAAAGGAAAGGCGCTTTTAACCGAAGGATATATGGACGTGCTTACGCTGCACCAATTTGGCTATGCCAATGCTGTGGGCGTGCTTGGAACCTCACTCACTCCTGAACAAGTAAAGCGATTATCGGGCTTCACCTCGCAGCTCACCTTACTTTTTGACGGTGATGCGCCGGGGCGAAAGGCGGCCTTGCGTTCTTCTGAAATGCTGTTATCACGAGGCCTTAGTTGTAAGGTTGTGCTTTTACCAGAAGGAGAAGATATTGACAGCCTTTTGCACAAAGAAGGCACAGAAGCCTTTGAACAATTGCAAAACTGCGCTCCGGACGGCTTGGACTTTTGCATACAAACACTGCGTCAAATGGCCCCGCGTGAAGCCGTAGATTGGGCTAGAAATTTTTTACAAAAGATTGAAATACAAGAACTTATCAGCCCTTACACCAGTAGGCTTGCCACCAGCCTACAGCTCTCTGAACAGAGCCTGCGCCAAAGTGCCCAACAAGCAAGGCAAAAAAAACATTCTGCAGGACAAGCTCAAAGAGACACCGCTGCCACAGCTTACGACCCCCAAGGCAGCAAGGGCGCGTATGGCAAAAACACAGGGCCACAAGGAAACCCTCTTACCCTTAATGCCATGCGAGACAAGCAAATTATGATGTATGCCGTGCGTTATCCGCATAGATTGCACGATTTACAATACCATGGTGCCGATGTGGCTTTAAGCACGGACGTGGCCAAGGATTTATGGCGGAAAATCGAAATTTTTGCGCCAGAAGAAGTGTTTTATCAACTAAATACGCGTGAAAAAGACTTTTGGGTCATGTGCCGCGCAGGCGAAGCTCCACCCATTGACCAAGAAAACAATGGAGAAAAGGAACTTCAAAGCCTTTTGAAAGAACTGGACATGCTTGCTAAAAAATCACAAAAGTCTTCTCTTTCCGCAGCCTTACGTGAAAACGCACGAACAGGTGACTTTGAAGCAGATTTAGATTATCTTCGTGTGTTACAAGAAACTCTGGGGAGGCCAGATGAATAATCTCAAAGACATACAACAAATTAAAACGCTTATTGCCAAGGGTAAAGCTGTAGGCTTTCTCACTTTTGACGAAGTGAACAAAGCTTTGCCGGTGGAAATGAGCTCTTCTGAACAACAGTTTGAAGAAATTATCAGCATATTTGAACAGCTGGAAATTGCCATTGTTGATTCAGAAAAAGACGGTAAAAAAATTGCCGTAACTTCTACAGAAAGCGACGACGATGTTGTTGGGGAAGGTTCACTCGACCTTGCAGAAGAAGAAGAGGCCATAGACTATTCTTCACGCAGCACCGACCCTGTGCGCATGTATTTGCGCGAAATGGGTG
>CAYJGS010000010.1:0-12801 GCA_964369505.1 uncultured Desulfovibrionaceae bacterium
AAAGGAATGCCCACCACAGGCATAAGCCCAATAACCATGCCCATATTAATGACAATTTGCCAGAAAAAATAGAAAAAGACCCCTGTGGCGAGTAAGCTCCCAAAGCGATCTTTAGCTTTGACAATGGTATTAAATATAGCCAAAAGAAAAAAGCAATACAAAGAGATGAGCGCCACACAGCCTATAAAGCCCCATTCTTCACCAAAAACGGCAATAACAAAATCCGAATGCTTTTCCGGCAAAAAGCGCAATTGACTTTGTGTGCCTTCTGCAAAGCCTTTGCCCCACAATTGGCCTGAACCAATGGCAATTTGCGATTGCATAATATGATAGCCCGTGCCGCGTGGATCATCACCGGGATTTAAAAATGTAAGCACCCTTTGTCTTTGATAATCATGCATACCCCCAAACCACATGAATGCCATAAGTATGGGTAAAAGCAAAAGACAAGTTTTAAAAACTCGCCCTTTAATACCATGAAAAATAATCATACCACCAAGCAGCAAAAGCACATTAAGGGTGGTGCCAAGATCCGGTTGCATAATAATAAGGCCACCGGGTACAAGACCCACCAAGAGCACTCTTATAAAGTCCGGCCAGTCCAGCTTTTCACCATGACGCGAAAGCACACGCGCTGCCATCACAAGCACAGCAAGCTTTGCCAATTCACTGGGTTGCATGTTAAAAAAGCCCACATCTAACCAGCGTTTTGCTCCGTATACTGTTTTACCTATAAGTGGCACAAGCATGAGCAAAAACAAGGCTCCCAAATACATGGGCCAAGCCAAATTACGCAAACGCCTATAATCAAAACTCATGGCCACAAGCATTACAACAAAACCCAAGCCACCCCAAACAAGTTGTTTTTGATAAAAAGTAGAAAACGTCACCCCATCTTCAAGACGCATGCCCGATGCTGAATACAAATTACCCACACCCACCACAAAAAGTGCTGCGAAACAGGCCAAAAGTTCCCAATTCAAATAAGCAAAAAGGCGGCGATCAAGGAGAAACATCTTGCTCTACCTCAGCACGCATAACTTCTTCAAGTCCAAAAAGGCTATCATAGATTTTTTTGGCCACAGGCCCTGCCACGGCACTCCCCCCGCCGCCATGCTCTATCATTACTATAACCACATAGCGCTTGGCATCTTTTGCCCCCCATGTGGCAATCCAAGCATGGTCGCGCTGTTTATATTCCAATTCTTCGTTTTTAATACGATCTTCGCCGCGCATTTTTATTTTTACCACTTGAGCCGTGCCGGTTTTTCCGCCCATATCTGCATCTTGGCGCCCAATAACCTTAGCCGTACCGTCAAAAGCGGTTTTGCGCATGGCATCAACAATAAATTCAAGATGTTCTGGCTTTGCAGGTAAAGTACCTAATACTTTGGGTTCAATACTGCGTAATACTTGCGGTTCCATAAGTTTGCCACCATTAAGCAAAGCCGAAACATACGTGGCCACTTGTAAGGGGGTCACTAAAGTAAAACCTTGGCCTATGGAAACATTGATAGTATCACCGCGCACCCAAGGCTCGTTACGGTTTTTTCTTTTCCAAGCGCGCGAGGGCACAATGCCGCCATTTTCGTGTGGTAACATTATGCCTGTGGGGTTTCCAAAACCGCTGGCCTTGGCGTATGCTTCGATTTTATCAATGCCTATTCTCTCGGCAAAGTGATAAAAATACACATCGCAAGACTGCTTTAGGGCTTCCATCATATTTAAAGAACCGTGCCCATGCTTTTTCCAGCAACGAAATGTTAGATTACCAACCTTTACTTCACCGCTGCAATGCACTCTTTGGCTTGGATTAATGCCCTCGTGTAAAAAAAGTCCCGTCATCATAAGCTTCCACACCGATGCCGGTGGATACATGCTTTGGATAACGCGATTTTGCAAAGGAAAACGCGGATTATTTCGCAATATATTCCAATCCTTATGCGAAATTCCCGAAGTAAAAAGATTATTATCATAAGCAGGTGCAGTTACCAAAGCCACAAGCTTACCTGTATCCGGTTCCATAACCACAATAGAACCGGCCTCTCCCCCAAGGGCTGTCCACGCAGCCACTTGTATATCTGTATCCAAGCTCAACTGCACAGAACTGCCGGCCATGGGATCTTTAACCATGGTTCTGTTTAAAGAACGCCCAAGCACATCCACTTCCAATTGATACAAGCCCTTTTTACCGCGCAATTCTTGTTCAAGTACCAATTCAAGCCCTTGTTTTCCCACAAGGTCGCCCATATTTAAAGAGGCGTCCTTATCCATATCCCTTTCGCTCACTTCAGACACATAGCCTAAGATATGCCCATAAATTTCACCGCGCGGATAGGTTCTGGTGGCGCCTGTGCTTATTTCAAGACCCGGCCAATGCAAAAGCTCTGCCTCAATGCGTGCCACAAGCGAAATATCCAAATTGTTCACCAAGGGAGTGGGTTCAAAAGATTGAGTTTTGCGTCTATTGGTTGTATATCTTTCATATAATTCTTCATAAGCTATGCCTGTCCATTGGCTTACCTGAGCAAGAGTTGCCGAAATATCTGGGCAATCTTCACGTATAACACTCAAACCATAAGCTAGTACATTATCAGCCAAAACAATGCCATCATGATCGGTAATAAGACCACGGGGCGCAATGATGCGTTCTTCGCGCATGCGATTTTGCAAAGCAAGCTCGGCATAGCCTTCGCCCTTGTGCACCTGTAAATACCAAAAGCGCACCACAAAAACAAAAAAGAGCAAGGCCACAAGGCATTGGAGCAAAATAACCCCAAGGCGTGGTGGTTGATACTCTTCTGTTTCCACAGGAATTTGCAACCAACTTTTAAATTTGCTTTTTTTCTTATTTTGTTGATCAGGCAGTTTCGTCATGACTTTGCGTCCATTTTCGGGTTGGAATGGCTATCCACCAAGCAAAAGGAACAAAAATACATTGAATAATACTATCGTGCAGAAGTTGTTCCATATTCACGCTAAAATTTTGCAATGGCGCAAGTACATAACTTAAGCCAAAATGTGCCGCTCCAAGGCACAAGGCCAATAAAAATACAAAGAGCATACTTTGCACCTCAAAAAGCCATCGCCCCAGCAAAAATAATGCAATAACAACAGAATACCAAATGAGCATGCCGCCAAAATCGCGCGAACCTATGCCTTCTTGAATAAAAATACATAGGGGCAAAACCCACAACAAATCTTTATAGCGCTTTTCTTGTAGCGTAAGAATAAGACCAATAAGTAAAGCGTCCACTGCAGGCAATAATGCCTGAAGCAATATGGCTATGGGCAAAAAAAATATCCACCAAAAAACAACGCGTATGCTCATCAGCGCGCCCCCGCACCTTGTGGCACCTCTTGCGGTATAGAGATAATTTCTTCCAAAACTATCTTTGGCGCAACAGCAGAAGGCAAATCTTCTGGCTCTTCTTGATCAAGCATAATATTATACTGCTCTTCGGAAGGCGGCCCCATAAAATCCGGCGCCAAAGGATCTGGCAAAGGGGCAATGCCTGTGGGTTCCAAAAGTAAAATTTCTTCTAAATGCTCGGTGTCCACAAGCGCTTTGGCAGTTACCGTCAAAAAGGCCGTATGGGTTGGCGCAGACACCTCGGTTACCGTGGCCACAGGCAAGCCTTTGGGATATATGCCATCAAGGCCAGAAGTGACCAAAAGTTCACCTTTTTGCATTTTAGCATTGTGCCCCACAAAACGCACCGCAAGATCGCGCCTGGCTCCTTGACCTGTTAAAATACCGGCCGTGCGTGTTATCTGACTAAATACAGCAACGCGGCTGCCTTGGTCGGTAAGCAAAAGAGCTGTTGAAGTGTGGGCTGAAGCGCGCAAAACACGCCCCACAAGGCCGATATTGGTCATAATAGGGGTGCCCGGAGCAGCACCCGTCACATAGCCACGGCTTAAGATAACCGTTTCAAGGGCAGAATTTGGCCCCATACGTCCGGCCAAAATACGTGCGCCCACAGGACGCCAGCTTCTGTCTGGCGGCAAAGAAAGCAAGGCCCTAAGCCTTTGCACTTCGGCCTTGTGTTCGCCTGCGGCGATGAGTTGGGATTGCATGGAAAGGATGTCTGCCTTTAAGCGCGCGTTTTCTTCACGCACACCCACAAGGTCAAAATAATTTTCCCAAAGATCATTTATGTTTGTGTGCAATAGCAACATGGGTTTGAGCAAACTTCCCACAAGCTCAAGACCAATATGCGTGGCAACTTTATCCATAATGCCCATGCGCTGATTCCAAGTGTATATGCCCAAAAAGAAAAAGAGCAATATTACTGCAAGAATAAGAATGCGGCGTAAGGTCACAGGATAACTCTCTTATATAAAACAAGTGCGCAAAAAACAAAGCGCCTTTAATCTATGCAGACCTCTTTAAGAATATTCAAGTTATCCAAGGCCTTACCGGTGCCCATAACCACGGTGGATAAAGGATCTTCCACCACAGTGATGGGAAGAGATGTTTCTTCGCGCAAAAGTTGGTCAAGCCCTTTCAAAAGTGCACCACCGCCTGTAAGCACAATACCCCTATCCACAATATCGGCCGCCAACTCCGGCGGTGTTTGCTCAAGAGCCATGCGCACAGCTTGTACAATGCCATCCACTTGCTCAGAAATGGCCTTGCGCACTTCTTCAGAGGTGATGATAATTTTTTGCGGTATGCCGGAAACAAGGTCACGACCCCTTACTTCTATTTGCTGTTCAGGATCCATGGGATAGGCTGAAGCTATCTTTATTTTAATATCTTCGGCAGAAGACTCACCAATAACCATGCTGTATTTGCGCTTTACGTGAGTGAGAATGGATTCGTCCATTTTATCACCGCCCACACGCACAGAACGTGAATACACCACGCCTGAAAGCGAAATAACAGCCACTTCTGTGGTGCCGCCGCCTATGTCTACCACCATGTTAGAGGTAGGTTCTTGTATGGGTAAATTAGCGCCTATGGCAGCGGCCATGGGTTCTTCTATAAGGTATACCTCACGCGCTCCGGCTGATTGGGCAGATTCTTTTACAGCACGCTTTTCCACTTGGGTAATGCCCGTTGGAACACAAATCATAATACGCGGACGCACCAAGTGACGAGAGTTGTGCACTCTGCTGATAAAATGGCGCAGCATAGCTTCTGTTACTTCAAAATCTGCAATGACGCCATCTTTCATGGGGCGAATGGCCGAAACAGAATAAGGAGTACGCCCAAGCATTTTCTTAGCATCATGCCCTACAGCCAGCACAACATTATTGCCACGATTATCTTTTTTTACTGCAACTACAGAAGGTTCACGTAAAACAACACCTTGCCCCTTCACATAAACACAAGTATTTGCTGTTCCAAGGTCAATAGCAAGGTCGTTGGAAAAAATCCCCAACAAAGAATCCAAAATTTTAGCCATACGCTTTTATTCACCCTCTCTAGTTTCTAATTGCAAAAATTTTACTCATTAATACTGAACAAAATTTTTACCGTATCATCATACGAAAAAACGTGGTTTTTCGCAGGTTCCCCCACGAATCCATAATTCTCTTCCTTTGTTTGCCAAAAAGCCCCAAAAGTCAATATATATCACAGTCAGTCAAAAAATTTTGTCTTGGACTTAGGGCTATACTAAAATACAAATTCCCTGTAAAGGCTTTGTTTATGATACTTTGGCACACATTAGCTACATACTTTAGACGTATTCACGGAAAGCGCGTGCAAAAAATTCCACTGGATGCCGGCGCTTCTTGCCCCAATCGCGACGGCACCTTGTCCACCAAGGGGTGCCTTTTTTGCAATGCCGAAGGTTCAGGCTCCGGTCTCTTGTCCCAAGGCATTGATATAAAAAAACAATGGGACTATTGGCAAAACAAATACCAAAATACAGATGCAGAACGTGACTTCTTAGCCTATTTTCAATCATTTTCCAATACCTATGGACCAGCAAAAAAACTGCACCATCTTGTGCAAAGTGTAGAGCAACTTACCGGAAATGTAGGTCTTTCCATAGGTACGCGCCCTGATTGTGTTGACGAGGAAAAATTAGATATTCTTGCGGCCTGCCCTTTACCAGAAGTTTGGATTGAATACGGCCTGCAAAGTGCGCACGAAAAAAGCCTTAAACGCATAAATCGACGGCATAGCAAAGCAGCCTCTGAAGATGCCGTACATATGGCCGCAGAGCGCGGCCTTAAAGTATGCGTGCACCTTATGGCCGGCCTTCCCAAAGAAGACGCAGAACATTTTTTAGAATCGGTGCGCTGGGCCACTCGCCTGCCCATTGCAGGGCTTAAATTGCACAGTCTTTATGTTTGCCAAAATAGCCCCTTGGAGAAGCTCTATCATAGGGGAGAATATACACCCTTAAGCCAAGAGGCCTATGTGGATGTGCTGGCTACAGCCTTAGCTCTCATTCCAAGCCATATTGTCATGCACAGACTGACAGGCGACCCGGCTCCCGGAGAATGTTTGGCTCCACATTGGGCTTTACACAAAAGACCTGTGTTTACAGCGTTATACCACCTTATGCGTTTGCGCAATGTTTGGCAGGGCAGCGCGGCCGATGTGCCGCAGGCTAGGCCGGAATGGTATGGTAAGTGATTATTTTTCCACTTTAAACACAAAGGCTTCATACCAAAAAATGCTTGCCCTTTCGTCTTGCCAGCTGTGCGGGGGCAGATTGGCCTTGCGGCAAAGATTTTCTAGATATGCCTGCAAATCCCAACCTTGTTCTACGGGCACCTTGGGCAGAAATACGCCGCGATCATTACCAAGACTGAGCACAAGACCGTGGCGGCCAATTTCTATTTGCTTAACATCCGGGCAAGGTGTTAAAGGGCCAAGCACCGAAATTTCCACAGAAACAACATCCCATTCTTCAATCCTAAGCGGCGGAAAGCGCGGATCTTGAAAAGCGGCAGCTTTGGCCATATGCTTGACGTTCGCGGCCAAAGGCTCTTGCCCCACTATGCTTCCAATACAGCCACGCAATTGACTATTTTTTCCTAAAGTAATGAATGCACCCAAAGGTTTTTGCAAAACATCATGTTCTTCTGGCGTAAGTTGCGGTAATTCTTTTTGATGCTCAATGTTTCCATATAATTCTTGAGTAATGCTGTTTATGGCAATACACCCAAGATATTTTTGCTGATTTTGATTTAATGAAAATTGCATATGTATATATCCTTAATTTGCTTTATGCGAATACGCTTTTGTCTTTTGTAAAAAATGTTGCATCCCTAGTTGAATGAGTTTTTCCAGCAAAGCCCCAAAATCAAGCCCTATAGCCGCAGCTTCTTGAGGTATAAGGCTTGTGGCAGTCATGCCAGGCAAAGTGTTGGTTTCAAGGGTAAGAACCTCACCTTCTTTGGTAATGCGAAAATCTGTGCGGCTATATCCGGAAAGCCCCAGCGCTTTATGAGCTTGTAAAGCCAGCTCTTGCATGCGGGCATTGATATTTTCCGGCAAAGGAGCCGGGCAAATTTCTTCGGCACCGCCACTTTGATACTTGCTGGTATAATCAAAAAAATCCCCGGCTAAAGGGCGTATGAGTATGGGAGGCAAAGCTTCATCTCCAAGTACACCACAAGTGGCGTCTTGACCTTCGATGCTTGTTTCAAGCAAAGCTTCTTCTCCTGCGGCAAAAATTTCTTTAAGCGCCTTTAAAAGTTCTTCTTTGTTATTTGCCCTATACAGCAATAATGAAGAGCCGCCCGTATTGCTTTTGGCAAAAATGGGATAAGGCAATTTAGGCTCCCATTCTTTTGACATATCTTTGGGATTTTGCGAGCACGTGGGCATGACGGGCAAATATTCCCAAGCGGGTGTTGGTATATTAACATTTCTATACACTTGCTTGGTGGCAGCTTTATGCAAAGCCAAAAAAGAACCACGAGCGCCGCTACCTTGATAAGGAATGTTAGCAGCGTCAAGCAAGCTCTGCACAAGTCCGTCTTCGCCGGGCGAACCGTGTAAGTTTATAAAGGCAAAGTCATGTTCTTTGGCCACGTCCATAAGATCATCAAACGCTAGGCTTAAATCGAAAAAAGTAACACTGTGCCCCAAAGAAACAAGGGCTTTTTCAATGGCTCTGGCACCGTTTAACGAAACATCACGTTCGCAAGACCAGCCGCCCGCTATCAAGAGTATACGCATGTAAATCCCACTTTAATTCCTGTGACAAGGCCTGTTCTATGGCCTTGCCCTGTTCATAAGCATTTTTAATAAGTATACGGTGTTTTTCTAGCTTTCCATAACGCTCTAGCAAATCTTCGTATCTTGCATCCAGTGTTACACAAGTATCATGCATAACACGTTTATCGGCATAGATAATAAAAAATGGTAAAGCGCAAATTTTTTCGGGCAGACGCCAAGGCCATTGCACATGCGTGGCCACACCTTGCGCTATATACCTGTTGCCTGTGGCGTGAATAACAAAGGAGGCGCCCATTTGGGCATGGCTGCCACCATGGCGTATGGTATAGCTTTTGGCAATATCGTGTAAAAGCGCACTGGCGCGCACGGAAGGTACGCAAATGTTAAAACCGCATTCCACCGCTCTTTTGGCAAGCTCTGTTGCCATTTGGGCCACCAGCAAAGAATGGGCTCGGATATTGTCCGGCATTTCATACATGTCCCAAAGAGCAAAGCACTGCGCATCATCAGGTATGGAAAAATTTAGGGTACATTCTTTTTGGTGCTCATAGGTGAAATTTAAGGGCGGAATGTGCGCCAATGGATGTGCAGGAGCTGTGTTTTGCATGACCTATATCCTTATATGATATAATACTATTATACAGTATACATTCTTTGTAAAATAATACAAAGCTTATGGCAAGTTGATTTCCTGTGATTTTGCTTAAACCCTATGGTAACATAGTATAAAGTTTACCTATTATGGAATCTGAAGACATGAATCTTGCCCCTTGAAGCCGTATACGCATATGCCCATACTCTGCCGTGCTGTAAAGAGGAATGTTTTTTTGCGCAAGTATTTGCCGCACTTCAGAACTTGGAAAACCAAATTTATTATTTCTGCCGGCACTTACCAAAGCCATATTTGGCTTTACCGCCGCATACAATTTAGGCACATAACTGCTAGCTGCACCGTGGTGTGGCAAAATAAGCACTTCAGCGCTTAAATCTTGCTTTGAAGCCAAAAGATCGAGCAAGCCTTCTTGTTCAATATCACCACAAATGAGAGCAAGGCCATGAGTTTTTCCTTTTTCTTCAGCCACAAGACGCAATACCAGCGAGGCATTATTGCCCTGCAAAGTGGAGGCTTTGGGCGCATGCACCACCTGAAAATACAATGTTTGTTCACCGTGATTGGGCAGGGCAATGCGGTCTCCGGCATACAGAATTTGCGGTAAGGCATAAGCCTTTGTGTGGGCTAATCTTTTTAAAAACTGTGCTTCACGGTTATGAAAGGCTTCGTGATTTTTATAAAAATGCGTTACAGACATTTTTTGCAAAACAGCCATAAGCCCGCGCGCATGGTCCGTATCAGGGTGTGAATTTATCACCGCATGTAGCCTTGGCGCTTGAGCATAACTTAAACTCGGCACCACAATATCAGCACCAGTATCAAAATGGTTGGACATAAGGCCACCACCGTCTATAAGCACCCGTATGCCACCTTTAAACGTCAAGGCAATGGCTTGGCCTTGCCCCACATCTATCATATCTAAATATATATTATTTTGCCAATGTTTTATACTGCGCCATACAGGTTCAGCAAAAAGTAAACATGTGCTGAGCATGAGCAATAAGGGTAATTTCTTCTGCAATAATGCACCAGAAACTTGCCCCATGCGCCCTACCAAAAGCCCAAGTCCAAGACTTAACACTATCCAGGCCAAAACAGTTGTGCCGCTTGGTCTGAGCAAGGCAGGAAAGTTAAAAAGGTCGTGTGCATCCATGGTATTCAATGCGTGCAACAAAAATTCGCAAGGCAAAGAGGCCATATGCAGTAAATATGTGCTTATGGAAAGAAAAAAACTTAAGAATTCCACACTTGCCAACAAAGAAGCCATAAATCCCAAAGCTATGAGCGGCAAAACCCAAAGGCTGAGTATGGGCAACCATATGATATTGAGCATAAACCACGGGCCGGCCGGCGGAAAATACAGCAAGAATATGGGCAAAAGAACTATTTGGATACCTAAAGAAATAAGTAATATTTGTAAAATCTTACGTGCGAAAGTAGCCATAAAATAGTGCACAGGTTTATAACGCAGCATAAAGCTGTACGGCCTTGGTATGCGCCGTAAAAGAGGCAACACAAGAACGATGCTTGCCACACACAGCACAGAAAGTTGCAAGCCCACTTGATACAGCGCCAAGGGCGAAAAAAAGCTTATGAGCAAAACCGTGAGTAAAAGCACATCTGCCAAGGTGTTTGGCTTATGGCGCACATAAATGATAACCCCAAGCAAAAGCATAAGAGACGCGCGAATGAGCGAAGGCGGCGCATTGCCAAGCCAAAGATACATCAAGGCCAAGGGCAAGGACATAATGCCCAATAAGCTTTGGCGCGGTAAGTATAGAAAAATTTGAGGTCGTAAAAAACGTATGGCAAGGCCTAAAAAGAGCACAAGAACACCCACCACTGCAAGGTGCTGGCCTGAAAGAGCCAAAGAATGCACAAGAGAAGCAGAAGTCATGAGTTCAAATGTGTGCGGGCTCAAATGATATTTTTCGCCAAAAAGCAAGGCAGGCAAAAAAGCCAAAGCTTGCAGCCTTAGGGGGCCTGCGTCCGTAGTTAAAGGAGCAAGAGCTTTATGGAAATGCATACGCACATTTTCACGAGTTTGTGCCAACGCATGCGCTTGACCAAAAAAACGGGGATTTCCATAATCACCGCGCGACCAAATACGCCAAAACACCCCTTGGCTTTGCCAATAAAAGCCATAATCGCTAAGGCCTTTATTTTGAAAACCTTGTGTAGTATTAATTTTAGCTTGTATATTGACATATTGCCCAGGCAAAGGATAGGGATATACTTGCGCATTTTTTGTATATTTTTCGTGCTGCTGCCATGTCCAAACCATGCTGCCGGGCAAGTTTTTTTCTGCATGGTTTTGCACATGTACATTTTGCAAAAATATGCGCAAACGCCCGTCTGAAAGGCTTTGCACCTTGCTTATGCGCCCTGTAAGGGGCAAGCTTTGGGCTATATTAGTGCTTGGGTCAAGAGCCCATGCGGGATAAGGAGGGCGCGGGTTTAGGCTTAAAAAAAATGCGCCAAGCCCCAATAAAAATATACACAGAGCAAAGCACGTATGTTTTAAAGAATGTAATCTACTATCTATAATCCAAAAAAGTACGCTCGTCCCCAAGATGGGCAAAGGCCATGTGGGTGCAAGTATGCCGCAAAGCCAAAAAAGGCTTAAGCTTTGCCATAGCAAAAGGGGCTGTAACTTAAGTGCATAAGAAGGCCTTGCCCAAAAATAGGGTATGTATTTTGTGGTGTTTGTCTGTGAGTCTCCTTTATGTTCTTTCACTTACTATCTTTCACTAATATGCCTTTCTGCATCTCGCTCTTCTGCGCGACGCTTCAGGGTTTCGCGGTGGTCATGCAGCTTTTTACCACGACCTACGGCAATTTCAAGCTTTACCTTACCACGGGCAAAATACAGCTTTACGGGCACAATGGTTAAGCCTTTTTGCTCCACTTTGGCGCTTAATGTATCTATTTCTTTGGTATGTAAGAGCAATTTTCTTTGTCTTGTGGGATCTTGTTTAGCATAGCCAGCATTTTCATATGGGGCAATATGTAAACCAATAATAAAGGCTTCGCCTTGACGAAAATCAATATAACTATCCATAAAGTTTACTCGCCCAAGGCGCAGGCTTTTAACCTCTGGGCCTGTAAGGCTTATACCGGCTTCTAAAAAATCGCTCAATTCATAAAGATGTCGAGCTTTTTTATTTTGGGCTATGGAAGGTGCTTGCGTTTTTTTCTTTGACATATTTTTACCGTAAAATTTATGCTCGCGCTGCATGTATCATGGTTGTATAAAAGTGTAAGTTACCTTGCATATCTTGCATAAGCCTTTCGGTGACAATGCGTGTGCCTGTTTCGTGATCGGCTATGGATAACAGTGTGTCGGACATTTCTTGGCACGTTTCGGCACGGAGTTTGCGGATGAGCGATTTTATGCCGGGAATGGATTTTGGCGTTGCCGAAACGCTGTCCACACCAAGGCCAAGCAACATGGCAAGGCAATAGGGATCTGTAACCATTTCACCGCACACAGAAATACCAATGCCCTCGCGGTGAGCGCAGTCCACCACACGTTTTAAAGAACGAGTTACCGCCGGATGCAAAGGCTGATGCAAATAAGCCACATGCTTATTGCCCCTATCAATGCCAAGTAAATAATGTACAAGGTCATTGGTGCCAATGCTTAAAAAATCGCAATGCTTAGCTAAGACATCGGCCATGAGCACCGCTGAAGGAACTTCTATCATTATGCCCATGGGCAAGTGCTCGGCATATGCAATGCCTTGCGCATTGAGTTCTTGGCGCACTTCGCCAAGCATGCGTTTTACCGCAAGCACTTCTTCAAGGCAAGAAATCATGGGCAGCATAATGGACACATTGCCGTGCAGGGCAGCCCGCAAAAGGGCGCGTAATTGCGTGTATAAAAGTTCTTTATGGCGCATACAAAAACGTATGCCGCGCAAACCCAATGCGGGATTTGCTTCGCTAAGGCGTAATTGCCCTTGCAGCATTTTGTCTGCCCCCACATCAAGAGTGCGAAACACAATGCGCGCAGGAGACATCTTTTGTGCAACTG
>CAYJGS010000010.1:12811-17142 GCA_964369505.1 uncultured Desulfovibrionaceae bacterium
AATATTCTTTATAAAGCTGTGCTTCGGTGGGTAATTGCCTGTGCCGCAAATACGCAAACTCTGTGCGATAAAGGCCAATACCTTCGGCACCAAATTCGGCAATACCGTCAACCTCATCACTATTGCCCACATTAGCTTGCACTTCAAGGCGTACATCATCGCGGGTAACGGCAGGCAATGTGGCGCTTTGGCGGATATTGTCTTCCCAAGCATAGTATTCTGTTTGCTTTTCATAAAAAAAAGCCAGTTCGTTTTCATCCGGATTTATATATACTTGCCCCTGCAAAGCATCTACAATAATCAAATCTCCATCACGGGCATGGCGCAAAAGCCCCGTAAGCCCCACAATGGCAGGAATATGTAGTGAGCGCGCCAGGATGGCCGTGTGTGAGGTAATGCCCCCTTCAGCCATGATAAGTGCCAAAATGCGCTCTACGGGTAAATCCAAAATATCCACAGGCGAAAGATCTTCGGCCATGTGCACGCTTGGAGTATTACCGGCCAAAGGAACATATTCTTTGCCGGCCAAGCAGCATTGTATGCGCAATTCCACAGCGCGCAAATCCAACACTCTGTCTTGTAAATAAGGGTCATCGATATCTAAAAAAGCCGCGCAAAGCCCCTCTACGGTTTTTTGCAAAGCCCACGCCGCACACAAACGCTGTGTACGAATGCTTTCTTCGGTATCACTAATAAGCCGCGGATCGCGGCTGATCATAATATGCGTTTGTATAAGTTCGCCATACTCAGAAAGGCTTGTCTGCATATTTTCTTTGGCCGCTTGCAAATCTTTTTGCACGCTGTTTGCCGCATCGTGTAATTTTTGTATTTCTTGATCCACTTCAGAAGCTTGAATAAAGCGTTCCTCAACGGAAACAACTTGATGCGTGCGAACAACTTTGCCAATGGCTATACCCGGAGACACTGCCGTACCGTATAAAATTGCTTTTGCCATAGTTAATTTTTAAATCCTGTAGAAAAAAGTTCTGCAATATGCAACAAACACGGTTGGGCATTATCACCCTTGGCATAGAAAAAAAGTTGGCTGCCTTCTACAGCGCCAAGGGTGAGCAAATCCAATACACTTTTGCCATCGGCGCGGTTTTCACCACAAAGCACAAATACATCAACGCTAAAATCTTCTATGGTCTTGGCAATGCGCGCAGCCGGCCTTGCGTGTAAACCAAGAGGCCAAGTAACATGCACATCAAGGCATAAGCCTTTATCTGTTTTTTCAATACGATGTGTAAGCATAGTATACATCCTTATGGTTCTGTATGACCCTTTTTGCCCCTTGTTATCCCTTGTTATCCCTTGCTATTCCTTGCTATAAGGAAGGGTAATACGAGTGGATATATAAAACTCCAATAATAAAAAACAGTAAGAGAATTCGAGAAATATGCGCTTTGCTTATAAGCATAGCACCGCACACAAGGCAAAGCACGCCCCAAAAAATATTCCCCCACAAAAAGGCCGGTCCACTAGCAAAGGATACTGTCCAAAGCACAGCCACCGTAAGCAAAGCATTGCATATTTTTACACGCTCGCCCAAAGCAATCAAGTTCCATTGGCGTACATGGTTTAATGCCATAAGACCCAGCCGTAAACCCAAAAAAAACGTATACACACGAAAAGCTATGAGTAAAACTATAAGGCATGCTGTAAAGAGTATAGCCCACATGGGGTGAGAATGTAAAATGCAAAGAACACTTAAAAGAGCCCAAAAAACCACCAAAGAACCACTAAAAAAAGAATCTCCAATGGCAGAAAGTGTCGTGCCCGTTGTGCCCACAAGATTAGCCATATGGTTTTGGCCCATGTCTTTTGAACGGATATTTTGTTCAAAATTCAAAATAAAGCCCACTAAGAGCGGCGCCATATAGGGGTGGGTGTTCACATGGCACAAATATCGCTGTCTGGCATTTTGTAAGCTTTCTCCCTCTTCGTATAATTGCTTAAGCCCAGGATCTAAGGCATATACAAGGCCAATATGCTGCATGCCCTTGGTGGTCATGGCAGCGCCTATGCACCAAGTGCGCAAAAGACATTGCAGGCTTGTGTTAAATGTGAGCATAGTATTACCCCGAAAACTCTTCAGATGCTAAAAGATAAATCTCCTTGCTGCTCCACCCTGTCACTTGAGCTTGCACTCGCCTTGCTACTTGGCGTGGTTTTCCCCCTTTTTGCAACTCTTCTTGCAAAAGAGCTTTTACTGTATCTTTTGGGCTTTTTTCTTGATTTTCCAAAGGTGGGCCCAATATAACGGTGATTTCGCCTTTAAGGTCTTTAGGAATATCTGCATAATCTTGTAGAGATCCTAAAATAAATTCTTCGTGGGTTTTGGTCAACTCACGCGCAATGGCCATATCTCGCGCACCCAAAAGACTATGCGCTAGGGCAAGGGTTGCGTGTAGGCGATCTTTTCGTTCAAAAAAAACCAAGGTGCTTTGCACAGAAATAAAAGGGGCGAGCACTTTTTCTTGATCAACGGCATCGCGCGGCAAA
Organism: uncultured Desulfovibrionaceae bacterium; assembly: GCA_964369505.1. GTDB lineage: Bacteria > Desulfobacterota > Desulfovibrionia > Desulfovibrionales > Desulfovibrionaceae > CAYJAD01. The sequence continues at coordinate 15,317 of CAYJGS010000010.1, forward strand.
AATCCAAAAAATGTAAATGGTTGCGGGGCAATACCTGCAGCCATAAGTGCCGCTATGGGCGCAGAAGGACCGGGCACCATGGAAACAGCGATGTTTGCTTCACGGCAAGCCCGCACAAGCCTATAGCCGGGATCTGCCATAAGCGGTGTGCCCGCGTCTGAAATAAGTGCCGCACTTTGGCCTTTTTGCAAAAGCGCTAGCACTTCTTGGCAGCGTTCTTTTTCGTTATGGTCGTGAAAACTTATAAAGCGCTTTACTTTGATATGGCAACGCTGGCACAAAAGACCGGCACGACGTGTGTCTTCTGCCAGCACAAAATCAACACTTTCCAGCGTATGCCTAGCCCTTGGGCTTAAATCATCCGTATTGCCAAGGGGAGTTGCCACCACAAAAAGTTTAGCAGTTTTTGCAATGTTTTTTATAACATCAGGGGTAGCTTGGGAGTTCAAAGGCATGTTCGTAATGCTCCAAGGTAAAATGGATACGTCCTTCATCTACATAATAAACAACACTCACCATGTCAAAGCGGCAAGGAATATCATAGGCATTATGCACCATAAGCCAAGCCTTGGCCGCGCGGATAATATTTTGTTGCTTTTTAGGGGTCATGGCGTCGGTGGGAGAACTAAAGCCGTCCATTTTGCGCGTTTTCACCTCTACAAAAACACGTGTGTCCCCATCTTGGCAAATGATATCCAACTCCCATTGCTTATGCCGCCAATTGCGCGAAAGTATACGAAAACCCTTTTTACGCAAAAATTTCACCGCGGCGTCTTCACCGGCTTTGCCTATTTGAGCCTTGGTGGCATGGACAGCTAAAGGCGCGGAGAATAAGGATGTAAACCATTGCATACATTAACAACCCATGAGCTTTTTTTGTTGCACTTCTGGCAACACTTTGGCAAAGGTCAAACGGTGCAAGGGGCAAGAGCCGTGCTCTGCAATGCTTTGTATGTGTTCCTTAGTGCCATAACCTTTATGTGCTGCAAAATTATAGTGTGGCCATTTTTTATGATAATGCAATAGCAAAGAGTCTCTATGGGTTTTGGCTATTATAGATGCTGCGGCAATACTCATCAAGCGCCCGTCTCCGCCCACAAAAGATTGTTGTTTTGGTATATTGTGTATATTTTTGTGCTGTAAATATGTTGCTAAAATGGGCAAGGGCACATCTTTATTACCGTCAACACACAAAAGGCTTGGCGGTAAGGTTCCTAATTTTTTTGCATAGCACAGCATAAGGCTTTTAGTGGCTTTGGCCATGGCGTGGAAAGTGGCTTGCAAGATATTTATGGAATCTATATCTTTTTGCCACATAATACCTATACCATAGGCCACGGCGTGTTTTTTTATGTGTATAAAAAGCTCTTGCCTTTTTTTTGCAGTGCATTTTTTAGAATCATTAAGAGCTTGCAATTCTGGCATATTGCAGGTGCCAAGAGCGTCATTTTCGCTCATACTTTCAGGCAAAAGCACAGCTGCCGCCACCACAGGCCCTGCCAAACAACCACGCCCTGCTTCGTCAATGCCTATATGCCACATATCTGCGCGTGCAGAACTTGCTGCCATATCGTGTGCAAAAAGCGTTGCTTGGGGGGGATTTTTTTTCTTTGCCATAAATAGAAAGCTCTGCACAATTATTTTCAGATATAAATAAATGCTTAAAGTTTGAAGATTTACTTAAACACCACAACCAGCCGTGCAGAGTGAATCAAATGATTATCAATGATTATCATTTAAACTTGCTACTCTTCGGGCAATTCCAATTCACGTTCTAAAACGCCTTCAAGGCAATTTTCTGTATGAGCAAAAAGGTTTGATAATAT
>CAYJGS010000010.1:17242-22189 GCA_964369505.1 uncultured Desulfovibrionaceae bacterium
GATATTTCATAGTGCAAATACCCTTGTTCTTCAAGCAAGGCCGCCCCTTCCATAAACATGGTAGATTGATCGCGCTCTGGCGGTAATTGCAAAAGACCCTCTTCATACTGCAATTCAAGTTTGGTGCCCTGCTCAAGGGTGAGTCCATAGGCTGAAATATGCGTGGGCTTCATGCGGGTAACTTCACGCAAAGTGTTTAACCAATGCTTAACCCCTTGCTTTGGTAAACCCCACATAAGATCCACATTAATATTGCTGATACCGCATTCGCGCGCGTGCATAACGGCATAAAGGGAATCGCGCACTTTGTGCGAGCGACCAAGCATGCGTAAATATTCGTCATCAAGACTTTGCAAACCAATGGAAAGGCGGTTCACTCCGGCCTTTGCCAAGTCATACACATGCCTTTTATTGCGCAAAGATTCAGGGTTGGCTTCAAGGGTTATTTCCACAGGAGCATTTTGCCCACCATGGCTATCGCCAAGAGTGAACATTTTTTGGATACGGTCAAGTATAATACCCACCATACGCGCCGGTAAAAGGCTTGGGGTGCCACCCCCAAAAAAAATAGAACGCACTGGCGCACCCTTGTAGGCATCACCCCATACGGCAAGCTCCAAAAGCAGCGTGTCCATATATTCCCTAAAGGCTGTGGATTGCAAAGGGTCAACCCCCCTGCCCAAGGGCACGGAATGAAATGCGCAATAATTACATTTGGTGCGGCAAAATGGCACATGTATATAGAGTAACATAAGAGCTAACCTCGAATATGTTCACTTGATATACAAATGCCCCTTATGTCAAGGTATAATTTAAGCAAAGAGTGGGCAAAAAAGGTTAATTTTAACGTTTTTCCTGTAAGAGTCTTTGGGCTTCATCGTAAAATTTTTGCATGTCATACTCAAGAGCAAGTTTTTCCGATTTTTCTAGGTAAGCATCAATATTATCATTTGTTAAGCGATGTTTCCCTGCTGCAATAGACTTTGTGATTAGGCTGTTAATTTCCGGTGAAAAATGCAAAAGATCCATAAAATTTTTAATATCATCTATAAATTCTTGATCTTCAAATCCATATATGAAAAGATTTTTATATTTTTCGGCTTCATTAACCATATATTTTGAAATTTTTTGGTATAAAAAATAATCATGCCCCCCAACTTGCCGCCAGGATGCATAATTATACCTATAATAGGGTGGAAGAATAATATAAAAATTAGTATGTGGATTTTCTTTAACAAATTTTAATATATATGCATTCACATAATCTATTTGTTCAGCAATGTTAACATCTTCATATGCATCTGCTTTAGAAATTTTAATATTTTTATTATGATCTTGAATTGTTAATGTAAAAAAATTTCGCAAACCTAGTGAATCCATATTATTAATCCAACTTTGTAAACCACCAAAATAAGTGTCTTTGTTGCTTTCTGTAATCCAACGATTAGGGGCATCAAAGAAATCTATATTTATTTTTTTTGGTATATATGGCGTATCAAGGTGCTTAATTATGTGCTTAATAGTTGGGCGGATATACGTTGCAGAAAAAACCACATTTAAATCGTTAAATGGGTCATTATCGTAAAGAAATTCCCAATTATCTACTTGTGTGGAATTTTTTAATAAAGTAAAATAAGAAGAATCAAAAGAATAGATGATGTTTTTTATATTTTTATTTTTTAAAACATAATTTAATATTAATGCTCTTTCATAAAAATTTGCTTCAGGTAGAGATATATTGACAAAAGACCCATCTAAAAGTTCAGACGCTTCTAAGGCCGATGTATGTTGTAAAATAGATGTTCCTAATATAATGCTATCAAAATCAACATTCTGCACAATACCATTAAGCTGCAAGCGCATATTGGGTCTTTCTAAAAACTTATTGGCATCATAATGGTCATATTCTTGTAACTGCAATGGATCATAAACAAAAACAGTCAATAGTGAACAGCCCACAAGTATGGCAGCAAAAAAACTTACGATAAATAGTAGTTGTTTACAACGGTATTTGTAGTGCATCGTATACCTTTAGAAATTGAAATAAATAAATTCAGGGCTATAGCCCGATAAAACCAGTAAACAAATGGAACATAACAACAATATTGTTACGAACGCATAAAATTTTCTGGATTCGTGGTACGCCATGATGAGTTCTTGAGAATTTCTACATATAAAGGCAATACCTAAAAAGAAAACCATAAGAAGGGCATACAATTCCCACCCTGCAGAAATACCAAAAATTCTTTCCAAAGTACTTTGGCTAAAAAGACTAAATCTTTCGCGTACATCAAAGCCATTATATCCAAGTAAGCCGTCCAAAACTATATCAAGACGGTCATAGTTTACAGATCTGATGGCAATGGCTGCGAAAGTAACAAATAAAAAGGTAAGCGGCCAAGAAAAAGCACGTGGCATGCTCAAATTCAAGGCTTTGGCCCATATTCTGTGCACAATAAGAGCAAGACCGTGCAATACTCCCCAAATTATAAAACCCCATCCAGCGCCGTGCCAAAGCCCACCAAGAATAAAAGTGATAAAAACATTACACATGGCACGCACGGTGCCTTTTTTATTTCCACCTAAAGGGAAATATATGTAATTTCTTATCCAAAACGACAAAGTTATATGCCATCTTTGCCAAAATTCACTAATAGACGCAGCCTTATAGGGTGAATCAAAATTATAAGGCAGCTTGATATTGAAAAAATATGCACAACCAATGGCCATATCCGCGTATCCGGAAAAATCAAAATAAATTTGTATTATATATGCAAAACAGCCAAGTATAGCCTCAATAAAGGTTAAGGAGCTTGCTCTGTCAAAACAGAAATTTACAAGAGGAGCAAAGGTGTCTGCCACAAGAACTTTTTTGGCCAATCCAATGCTTAAAAAACAAAGGCCGATATAGATATGTTTCCACTGTAAAACTTGGTTTTCTTTGGCCGCAAATTGGGGCATCATTTCTGCATGGTGCACTATGGGGCCTGCGATAAGTTGTGGGAAAAAGCACACAAAAGTGGCGTATTCTAAAAAATCTCCTTTGGCGACAGCATGTTTTTTGGTATAAATATCGGCCAAATAAGCCAATTGCTGAAAGGTGTAAAAGCTTATGCCAATGGGCAAAACGATCTCTGGAATACTTAAGTGTATGTACCCGGTATTATTTATTGTTTCAAATAAAAATCCAATATATTTAAAGTATACCAAAAGTAAAATATTAACACTTAAGCCTGCAATAAAAATAGGCTTTCGCCAAGTGCTAGCTTTGGCTATGCTTTGCCCCACAAAGTAATTGAAAATAATAGAAAAAAGGATGATAAAGAGATACGAAGGTTTCCAATATGCATAAAAAAACAACGAAGCCAAAAGCACAAAAGGCAGTGCATATTTACCATAAGAATTTCGCAATAAACAGTAGTAAACTATTACAGTGATAGGTAAAAATAAAAATAAAAAAGGGAGTGAACTAAAAACCATTCTTAGAGTTCCACGCTGTAGTAAATTGTTATGACTATGCTAAAATACATATTTTAGTTGATACCTTTGCATTACGGTTGCAGCTAATAACATTCCCATATTTACTTGTCAAATTTAAGCTCTTTAATCTGTTTGAAGTTGACACCAAGGCCGAAGCCTGTAAGTATGCGGCTTTATAAATTGATAATATTGAGGTAATGATGAAAGACATAGACGCACAAATGGCTCTTATTAAACGCGGTATCGCTGAGCTTATTGACGAAACAGAATTGCGCAAAAAAATCGCACGCGGTAAGCCTTTAAACATTAAAGTGGGCTTTGACCCCACAGCTCCTGATTTGCACCTTGGGCATACGGTAGTTATGCACAAAATGCGACATTTTCAAGAACTTGGGCACCATGTGGTTTTTTTAATAGGCGACTTTACGGGGCTTATTGGTGATCCTTCTGGCCGTTCTGAAACGCGCCCTCCTTTAACAAGAGAGCAAGTACTTGCAAATGCAGAAACATATAAAAAACAAGTTTTTAAAATTTTAGACCCCGAAAAAACCACCGTGGGCTTTAACTCTGAATGGCTTGGCGCCATGGGAGCTGCAGATTTTATACGTTTGGCTTCGCGCTATACCGTTGCCCGCATGCTTGAGCGCGACGACTTTGAAAAGCGCTACAAAGAGCAACGCCCCATTTCTGTACACGAATTTTTATATCCTCTTTGCCAAGGTTATGATTCTGTGGCCTTGAAAACCGATGTGGAAATGGGGGGTACTGACCAAAAATTTAACCTTTTGGTGGGGCGCCATTTACAAGGTCAATACGATTTAGAACCGCAGTGTATTCTCACCATGCCGCTTTTGGTGGGCACAGACGGCGTGCGCAAGATGTCTAAATCTTATGGAAATTATATTGGCATTGACGAAAATCCCAAGGATATTTTTGGTAAGGTCATGTCTATTTCTGATGAGCTTATGTGGAGTTATTATGAACTCTTATCCACCAAAACTTTGGACGAAATTGCCCATTTGAAAAAAGCTGTGGAAGGCGGCAGCCTGCACCCAAAAGTTGCCAAAGAAGATTTGGCAGAAGAAATGGTTGCGCGTTACCATAGCGAAAATGAAGCCAAAGAAGCTCGCCAAGGCTTCAACGCTGTTTTTGCCGGTGGCAAGGGAGCTTTTCCTGCCGATGCGCCGGAACACATGTGCAAAGAAGGCGAAGAAAGTACGCCGCCTATATTCTTTGAAGCTGCAGGCCTTGTGAAATCACGCGGCGAAGCCAGACGACTCATAAAAGAAGGCGCTTTTTCCATAAACGGCGCTCGCTCTGAAGACGCTCAAAGTCCACTGAAGGCCGGAACCTATGAAATAAAATTGGGCAGCAAACGCTTTTTGAAATTAATAGTTCAGCAAATATAAGCTTTATTTAAATTTAAGGAGAAAAACTTTTGTTAATAATAAAAGTTTTTCTCCTTTT
>CAYJGS010000011.1:0-22133 GCA_964369505.1 uncultured Desulfovibrionaceae bacterium
ATGCGGCAAAATTTATATTTCAAAGATAACATATTGCCGTCATTAAAGTTTTTTTGGGAGGAGGCTGGGGGAGACTTTGTCATCAAACTGGAAACTCCACACCGACACAGTGTGAAGGCTTGAGAAAATTGGCAAGACTTTCTAGAGAAAAACCTTTAAACAAAACCTTCAACCCCTCTTTTCAAAAATCGTTTATAACGACCATATGTATACTTAAAGCTCAAAACTTTGTATTTAAGAATTTAAGTCCCTATTTGCCTTTGTTTGTAAAACAACTAAGAAGTTGTAGCGCACAGACTGAAACCTTATATTTTTACTTAATGAGGTATCCTATTTATGAAAATTCGTGGTAAAATTTTATATGCTATGATTGTTGCCGTAGCCCTTTCAATTATGGGTGTCATTGCCATGGCATCCTACGAAATGGACGATGTTTTTGAAAACAATTACAAAGTTAATAGTAAGGCGCAACTCGATCGTATGGACGGTTTTGCGCAAAACTTTTTCAATTCTGCACAGTCTATGGTTGAATTTTTAGCTTCATCTCAACTTATTCGCGAAAACATTGGTGATATTACAAGTTATATTCATGCAAGTGAATCTATTAAAACCATTGGCGAAAATTTACCTTTGCATGAGCGGCAAATATATGAAACTCTTTTACGGGTGCATGAAGCCTATCCTGCTTATTTGCTAGTATATGTAAGCAATGATGAAGGCGGTATAACGCAAGCACCCGATGATTACCTTAGTGTGGGCTTTAACCCCAGCAAACGCCCTTGGTATCTCGATACTATTAAAGCAGGCAAGAGCATCCTTACCGAAGCATATATTTCTGACACCGGAGATGCTGTATTTACTGTGGCAACACCCATCAGAAATGATGCATCGCAAATGACAGGTGTTGTCGCCATTGATATATCACTAAATACATTAACAAAAGAAACAGGTTCCGTGAAGGTTGGTTCCACCGGATATGTTTTGCTTGTGGATAGCCTTAATCAAGTTGTCAGTGATCCAAAACACTCTGGAACAGATATTCCAGAAGCAAAACGTTGGCTTGGTAAAAGCATTAAAGACATTCCCGGTGACGGTTCCAAAGCCTTACAAGAACTTCGTGATATCAAAAATGGATATAAAGAAGTAATTATTGATGGAGTAACATGGCTTGCATCCATCAAAACAACGCCTAACAATTGGAGCCTTATTATGCTCCAAGAACGAGATGAAGTGTATGCCGGTGCTGCGGATGTAACCCTTGGAATTGCAGGTGTTGGCATTATCATTGCGCTGGTAATGATAGCTGTAGCATTTGCTGTGGCTAGATCCATTGCAACACCCATTGTAAGACTTGCCCATGCCTCTCATGCTGTTGCAGAGGGTGATTTGCAAGCTATACCTCAAGATGAAAAAAACTTTACAGGTGAAATAGGATTATTACACCGTAGCCTTATCAGTATGGTTAGCAAACTAGCTGAACTTATTGAAACAGCTAACGATAAAATTAAAGAAGCCGAACAAGCCTTGCAAGACTCACAAAAAGCATACAATGCTGCTGAAGAAGCAAAACATGCAGCGGATAAAGCGCGCCGCGAAGGTGTTTTGTCCATAGCAGATCAAATCGGTACCATTGTTACACAGTTGAGCGACGCCATTGGCGTGCTTGCCTCAGAAATAAGTGAAGCCGGTAAAAAAACCCAAGAACAACAAGAGAGAGTTGAAGGCACAGCTCACGCCATCACGCAACTGAATATGTCTGTGGTTGATGTGGCTAGTAGCACTTCAACTACTGCCGGTCTTGCTGAAGATACAAGAGTTGAAGCTCAAAAAGGCAAAAATTTGGTTTTTGAACTTGTGCATAGCATGAATGAAATTGAAAAAAAGGCCAAAAGCATGCAACAAAGCCTCTCTGAGCTTAAGACACAAGCTGTTGACATTGGACAAGTCATGGGTATCATTAATGATATAGCAGATCAGACTAATTTACTTGCCCTTAATGCAGCCATTGAAGCTGCACGCGCCGGAGAGGCAGGTCGAGGTTTTGCTGTAGTTGCCGACGAAGTACGCAAACTTGCAGAAAAAACTATGGAAGCTACCAAGCAAGTAGATATAACTGTTACAACTATCCAGCGCGGAGCCGAAGATAATATGCAAGGGATTGAGCAAACTGTAGCGTATATTAGTGGATCCACAACAGTTGCCCACAATGCCGGTGAAGCTTTGGCACACATTGAAAATATGATAGAAAATACCGCCAATGAAACCAAATCCATTGCCTCTGCAAGCAATGAACAATCCGGTTCCATCGACGCAATTAACACCCGTACCGACGAATTACGCAACCTTACAAGCAGTGTAGCTGAAGGGGCTAAAGCTTCTTATAGTGCCGTGCTAGGCCTTGAAGAGCTGGCCAATGACCTTAATAATATTATGGATAATTTAAGAAAAGAATAATTGTAAAAAAAGCTCCTGCATATTTTTTATGCAGGAGCCTTTGTTTATGAGTTTATGTCTTTAGCATATTGTTCTTGAATAAGCGCTAAGGCTTCGTCTATGGTGAGTACCGTGGTATTTTGCAGATTTTTTTCTTCTGCTATGCGAGCTCCCCTTGTAAAAGAAGCTAAGGTGCCCTTGGTCATAAAGTCGCTTAAATTATTACTTTGCAGCATTTCTAAGCAATCATTCACTTCATGAGACATGCGTTTAGCATTAAGTAAGCCCTTAACCGTTTGGTGTTCGGCCAAAGTTGCAAAAGGTACAGCATCTATGGTGGCAGCTAAAGATTGCAATACTTGTTCTTGGCTGCCAAAGGCACGAGCGGCCATTAAAGTTTCTTGCAAAAGTGACGTGAGCCCTTTTTGGAATATACTACGGATAAGCTTTACAGAAGCTGCCGCCCCCGCTTGGCCTTGCATGGTTGTTATTTGCATTTCTAAGGGAGTAAAAAGCTTTTCAAAATCTTCTGCTCCGCCGCCGGAAGCAAGGATAGGCACTTTATGCCCAAGCTTTTCCACAGGCCCCATAATAACACCATCCACATATTGTGCGCCAGATGCTTCCACAAGCTTTGCAGCTTCTAATTTCACCTGTGGCGGCGCTGTATTTAAATCTACGTAAATTTGCCCTTTCTTAAGATATGGTGCGGACTTAGAGGCCACATCAAGAGTATTTTTACCCACAACGCAGGCAAAAATTATTGCAGCATCTTTGATCAAACTTTCATAATCCGGGCAATAATCGGCTTTGGTTTCATCAAGTCTTTTTTTTAAGCCTTCTTCCACTTGCGCAACATTAAAATTATGTTTGAAAAAAGAAATTTTATTACTGTAATCATTATGCAGGCCAGCAGCCAAGGCATAACCCACATTGCCAAAACCAATCAATGCAATTTTCATAACACATTCTCCTTATACCGTGTGGCGCACATGATGCATTATATCACGCACAGACACAGTTTCAATATTTTGAATAGTTTTTACGAGCTGATACAAAGATTGCTCGCCCAAAAGAGGCAGAGCTTCCACACGAAGCTTCAATACAATTTCATCTATTGTCACAGGGTTTTCTGGCATGCCGCGCGGGGCATCTATTTTAAAGGTTACTTGTTCACCAGAAGAAAAACTCGCCTGCAAAACGCCGGCTCTTTGCGCAGGAAAAGCTTGGCTTAAAGCTGCATCTTCGCGCAAAGTCACCTTGGCACACAAGCGGCGCACCCGCTCATCCTCCAAGGCTTTGCTAATATCATGACGAGATATATGCCCAAAAACAAAAGCCATAGCCAACATAAAGGGTACAGAAAAACGTGCTTGGGCTATGGTTTGCGGCTGCATATTATTGAGAACGGCGGCGGCATGGTATGTGCCTATATCTATATTGCTGATACTTTCAATGGTATCAATCAAATCAGGAGCCAGCCCCTGTTCTGCGCAAAATTTTCGCAAGGCAAGAGCAGCATCTATGGCGGGAAATGCGTGACCACACGATGAATGCAATTTGTGATAACTGCATTCCAATTCGGTATGGGGTAAAACTTTATCTAAGAATTCTGCGGTATGATCTTCGGCATAAGCTTTGAAAAAACCTTCTCGCGCTTCAAAAATATTTGCAGGACCTGTCATGCCTGCTTTTGCAAGATGCGCTGCCATATATCCATCAAAAGCAGCTCTGCCTGCATGGTAATGTTTAACCGTAGCTCCATTTTCTAAAAAAGCAAATAATCCCGCAGAACTTGAAGCGGTAATACCTAAAGCATGCACCATGCTTGGTTTATCAAGCTTAAGCAAACTCGCCACCGCAATGGCTGCCCCAAAAGGCGCCACAGTACCTGTGGAATGAAAACCTCTGGCGCGATGTCCTTTATCCAAACAACGGCAAATGCGCCCCGCCGTTTCATGACCAGCCACAAGAGCTTCCACAAGCTCCTTACCGCTTAAGTCATGTTCTTCAGCCACAGCAAGAGCTGCAGGAATGATAACAGTGCCAAGGTGTAGACCTGAAACATAACGGTGCGAATCGTCCAATTCTTCTGCATGGCCTATGAGACCATTATACATAACGGCACAAGGCATTGCCTTAGGTGCCGCTTGGCCTATGCATGTGCATTGACCTTGCCCAAAAGCCTTGGTGGCTTCATGGGCTATATGGGCTGTTTTGGATGTGGTGCCAGCACAAGCTGCTGCCATATAATCGAGCAAGCAAATTATAGCTTTTTCACGAACAGCAGAGTTAGTAGAACGTTCGCGCACAGTACAAACTTGGTTTATAAGGCGCTCGGCCAATGTTAACATGAAAACTCCTGAAAAATAAGCACGCTCATTCGCGCTCGTGCAAAAATCTTTCCTTGGAGTTCAATAGATGTTCACGCATGGCGATGGATGCTTCTAAAGGTTTTGCATTTAAAATATTAAACAGAATAGCTTTATGCTCGCCAGTGCGCACTTCGCGAAATGTTTGTTTAAGCCCTATCTTCATAGCTTGCCAAAGGGGCGTGCGCAGCACTTCTATCATGGGGGCTATGGTTTCTACAATAATTTCATTGTGCGTGGCTCTAGCAATATTTATATGAAATAAACTGTCTGCCTTAGAATATTCGTCCAGATTATCATTGCTGAGCGTATACTCTATTTGCGCATAATTTTCTTGTAATATTTTTTTATCCGCATCTGTGCAATGCAATGCCGCAACAAAAGCTGCGCCAGGCTCAAAAGCAACCCTTGCTTCCACAAGAGCTATGGGGTCTTTTTGCGGATCAAAAATATTATCCAAAGAGCATGACAAACTGGCAAGATCTGGCAATTTGACAATAAAATTACCCTGACTGTGCCTTACTTCTATAACCCCCATCACTTGCAATGCCGCTATAGCTTCGCGCAAAGTATTGCGGCTGATAGCCATTTCTAATGCTAATTGCCGTTCAGGCGGTAATTTATCACCTACATTATACCTTGCAATCACAGGCAGCAATGCATTCACTGCACTGATACTTTTCTTTTGACTTTGTTTTATCTTAGGAAAATCCACATTACCCTCCACCTTTTATCAGGGTAATGTATACTAAAATCTGTAAAATGTGAAGGAAACACAACACATAATATTAATGGTAAAAATACACAAACAAATTCCTAAGTTACAAACAACAACCAACTATTAATTCATAATTATATGCTAAAAGAAATGGGGTGCCTCTTTGGAATGTCACTAGAAAGGTAGTATTCACAAAAAAAGACAACTAGAGGTTGAGGCACCCCAAATTAATAACTCCTAGAAGGGTTCATCCTTCGGATAAGGTAAGTTACGCATGGGGAACGGCTTACCTGCATATTCAATCAATTTAGCTTCGTCAGGAACAAGTCCAAGACCAGGAGTTGTGGGCAAAGTAATATAGCCATTTACAGGCTTAAGCTGTTGTTCACCAGGGAATATTTCATCGCAGAATTCTACAAATGGTAAGAAATATTCTGTGATGATAAAGTTTTGCATACCAGCAGAAGCGTGTACTGTTGCTGAAAGAGCCAAGCTTGTGGAATTATAGTTGTGTGGAGACACACCCACAAAATAAGGTTCAGCCATGGCAGCGATTTCACGCAATTCAAGAATACCACCGCAGTTGGCAACGTCTGGATTAATATAATCGGCTGCACGATGGTCAAATACGCGACGAAAACCACCTTTACCAAACACGTTTTCACCTGTCATAACAGGTATATGTGTCTTTTTACGCACTTCTGCTATGGCAAGCATGTTTTCTGCTTGGCAAGGTTCTTCAATGAGGAATGGGTCATATTTGGCAATGCGGTCAGCCAATCTTACAGCATGAGCCACAGAAAGACGACGGTGTAATTCTATGAGCAAGTCCACTTCAGGGCCCACAGCATCACGTACAGCTTTCACCACTTTTTCGGCTTCAACTTCATGAACACGAGGAATAAATGTGCGCCATGGTCTTGGGAGTGGGTCAAATTTTAAAGCGTCAAAGCCAAGCTTTACTGCTTTTTCTGCAGCGCGGGCAAAGTCGTCGGGTGTGCTCATTTTATAGCTCCAACCATTGGCATACACGCGCACTTTTTCGCGGCATTTGCCACCAAGCACATTGTATACGGGTTGATTGCAAGCCTTACCAACGATATCCCACATGGCTGCTTCTAAGCCGGATAAAGCGCAATAAAACTCTAACGAAGCACGGCGCTGGGCATAATCGTCAAAAGCCATTTGAGAAAAATACTTTACATCAAATGGGCTTCTTCCCACCAAATACTTACCCAGTAATTCTGCGTGGGCACGCATGGCTGGATCACGGTCGTATTGGGTATACACTTCACCCCAACCGGTAATACCTGCATCCGTTTCAATTTTTACAAAAATCAAGTTTTTACGCCAACCGGGATTTACGGTAAACGTAGTGACATTAGTAATCTTCATATAAACTCCTTCATACTCAAAATGAGCCCACGCACAATTACGCAAAGCTATAAACAATAAAGCATTCTTTTTCTTAGCATGTACCACACCATTATGGCACACACAATATAGCAAAAGGCCTTGCACAAAAAATTGCGCAAGGCCCTAACAACTAATTAAATGTCATTCATGTCAATGCCAGCACGTTCGATGTCGGCATCGGAAATGATAGGCATGACGGGGTTGGTACCATCATAAGCTTTAGCGCTTACAAAGGTTCTGCCACAACCACAACAACCTGAATCTATACCATACTTCATGGTCAATTCACGCAAGGCGCGGTATACTTTTACCAAGTATGCAGGTGTAGGTGTAGGATGACGCTCAAGATGTGTTCCGGGAATAGGACGGAAAATACCCATGCGAGGTACAACACCCAATTGACAAAGCTTTTCAATACCAGCAATGGTAGACTCTAAAGGCTCAAGACCAGTCACAAGGATGGAGTAAGCTTTGTTTGGTCCACCACGCTTGGCAGCATAACCGAGCATTCTGAAGAAGTGTTGATGGTGCACATCGCGGTCCACTTCGTGGAATTTACCAGGGCAGATGTATTCATACAATTTTTTATCGTACACTTCAATGTCGTAACCGATTTGGTCAGCACCGGCATCATAAAGAATATCAATATATTTTTCATCTTCCGGAGGACAAATGGACATGCGAACCCAAACGTCATGACGTCTTTTGATTTCACGTACAAGTTCGGCATATTCTTCGTGTCCGCGTCCGGGAGGGGCAAAACTGCCTGCATTAAGACCTATATGTTTAACATCACCGCCAAGCACTGCAGCATCAACAACTTCTAAAATGTCTTCATTGCTTTTGCGATACAATTCGTCACGCTTCATGCTAAGACCAATACCACAGAATTTACACTGACGCTCTTTGTATTCGGTGAGTTCATCATCTTGATAATAACCCCAGAACCAACAACGGTTATCCAAAGCAATAGCCAAGAAGTCGCCGGTTACAACGCCGATTTTTTCCATATCATTGCCGCTGGTGGTTTTTTTGCCATAGAAGCTTGGACGCGGAGCAGGTGTTACCTTTTGAATAATTTCGCCATTTTTCTTGATTACAGCTTGACCGTTTTCGTCTCTGCAAAGCAAGAAAGGAGAATTTTTATAGTGCCAAGGAAAACGCTCGCCTTCAATGGCAGGGCTCACATACATGCCTTGCTCTATGCGCAAGTCCATACCTGTGCTTGTGGGGCCTGTACGGGTCCAAAGGGGCTCTTTCAATGCACCGCCAAGTTGCTTGTTAAAATCTGGATCCACCTTCATACCTTGAGCTAAAAGCTCAAGTCGCAGCAATGCTGGATTATACGAACTCATTTCTTAAATCTCCTTAAGTAAAACTTTTTTTCCAATGTGCCCTAATGCATCATTGGTACTGCCAATATACCATCTTGTTTAGATAATAGCAATGAACTTTTTGCTCAAATGCTATTATTTCTTTAAACATCTAGTTTTATTAACCTTAACAAATATACACACGCCGATATAACTATTTTTTCAACAAACCAGCAGACTCGATGAGCTCACGGAATTGTGCGTCTTGCTTTGCCAAAAACTCGCGAGTTTGTTCTGGGTTCAAATCATGAACATTGGAACCTTTAGATTCCATGCTCTTTCTAAATTCAGGGTCATTCACAGCTTGCTTGAAGGCATTATACAAAGCGTCGACAACTTCTTTGGGGGTACCCTTTGGAGCCATTACTGTGCGAGCAGTACTTAAAGCCACATCAATACCTTGCTCTTTCCATGTGGGAACATCTTTAAGCATGGGAACGCGCTCTTCGGAACTAAAGCCCAAAGGACGAATATTGCCAGAAGCATACAAAGCATTGCCTTCTAAAGGAGTACCCATGGCTGCGTCTACGTGTTTACCTGCAAGAGCTGTCAAGCCTTTTGCTGCGCCACCACTTTGAGAAAGTACGCGAAACTTCACGCCACCGGCTTTTTCAAGCGCAAGCATTTGGAAACGAGTGATAGAACCTGGGTTAGAAGCGGCTATACTTACTTTACCGGGATTAGCTTTAGCATGAGCCAAAAATTCTGGTAGAGTTTTCCACGGAGCATCTTTATGCACCCAAATACCGCCCGGATCGGAGTTGAACAGGATAATTTGTTCAAAATCGTTGGCTCCTAAAGGAATGGTACCCATGGGCTTTAAGGTAGAAATAGTGCTTGTAGAAGAACCTATAGTATAGCCGTCAGGATCGGCCTTTGCTATGGTCATATAGGATTTTGCACCGGAACCTGCAGGCAAGTTTTGAATACTAAAAGGTTCTTTAAAATACTTTTCCGCAAACATACATAAAGCACGACCAGCTTGGTCTGAACCGCCGCCAATGCTCCAACCAATCAAAAACTGCACGGGACGAGTGGGGTATTCAGCAAATGCCACACCAGCGCTAAATACGCTTAACAAAACAAACACACCCAATGAAACAAGTCTTTTACGCATAATAATAACTCCTTAATATGCTTTAAAAAAATAACACATACCCAAGCCAAAACTTACAAGCCAAGCAAACCTCCCGGTAAGGGCACTTGTAAGAAAACCTTAAACACCACATACACAAGCACTGTCACCACCACTGTGTACATGGCATTGATTTTATAGTTTCTTTCTTCCATAATCAGTTGTGTTCCGCTTAAAAAAAGCACATTCCACAACACAAAGCCCAAGGTGGGCAAAAGCCACATATACACAATAACACCGCCAATGAGTGTTAAAGCCGGCACATAGCTTGCGTGGCGCATTTTATCGGAAATGATGGGAGCTTTTTCCTTCGTTAAACCTTGAATAGTAAGAGCAATGCTTAAGCCCGCCAAGGCAATGGCTAAGATATTTGGGAAAAAGGCCGGCCCTATGGAAAGAATATCTTCGGCAGCGTCGGTGAATTGCTGTATGGAATACAGCAACCATGCGCTTAATAATAAAAACAATATACCGGACAATGTTTCTTTGTTTTTGAACAGTATCATAACATGTGGCTCCTGTAGAATCTAAATTTCTTGCGATTGCTTACGTTTTTGGTACCAAGCTTTCAAACTTGGTGACAACACAAGCAAAACAGTAATGGCCAAGATAGTTGCCGAAATGGGCGACTGAACAAACACCGTCATATCGCCGGCGGACAATTCCATGGCTCCGCGGAAATTTGTTTCAAAAATAGGCCCTAAAATGAGACCTAGAACCACCGGTCCTGCATTTATGCCCATTTCTTTAAATATAAATCCTACTAAACCACTTACCAGCATAATACCAACATCAAAGAAGCTATTGCCCATGGAATAAGCACCCACAGTACACAATACCGTTATGGTAGGCAGTAAAACACTTTTTGGCATGGTTACAATACGCGGAAAAATCCTCGCACTGGCAAGCCCCAAGATAAGCATGGCCACATTTGCCATAAGCATGCCTATAAATATGGTATATACAAGCTGTGGGCTGTTTACAAACACCATGGGACCTGGCGTAATATCGTGCATGAGCATGGCGCCAAGCAACACAGCTGTTGTGGAACTTCCAGGAATACCCAAGGTCATAAGCGGCACCATAGAACCACCAATAGAAGCATTATTGGCCGTTTCGCAAGCAATCAAGCCTTCGGGGATACCTGTACCAAATTTTTCGGGTTCTTTAGAAGCGGCAAGGGCTCTGTTATAAGAAATAATGGCAGCAATGGAAGCTCCAGCCCCTGGCAAAGCGCCTATGAGTGTGCCTATCCAAGCGGGGTGAAAGAAATAACGCCCAATTTTTTTGAAGTCCTCACGCGTAGGAATAACGCTTGAAACAGCCCTGCTGATACGCTCTTTTATGGCCCCGTCAAAAGCTTGTGACAGCACTTCACAAAAACCAAATAATCCTATAATAACGGGCAGATAGTTTACTCCACCCATCAAATCAATACTGCCATAAGTAAAGCGCGGCACCGAAACCATGGGGTCCATACCCACCGTGGCTAAGAAAAGTCCCACACAAACGCCAATAAAACCTTTAATGATAGATTTTGCCACCACCACCACGATGGCAGACAAACCAAATAAGGCCAAAGCTGCATATTCAATGGGGCCAAAGCTCAAAGCAGCCTTGGCCAAAAGAGGAGAAACAAAGATAAGACCAAGCACGCCAATGACGCCGCCCACAAAAGATGAACATGTGGCAATGCCTATGGCGCGGCCACCTTCGCCTCTTTTAGCCATGGGATAACCGTCAAGCGTTGTCATCAAAGAGGCAGGACAGCCCGGAATATTAAGCAAAATGGCAGCAACAGAACCGCCATATATACCGCCTGTGTATATGCCAAGCAAAAGCAACATGCCTTCAGCAGGGCTTAGATAATACGTCACAGGCAAAAGCAAAGCCACCCCTAAAGTGGCACTCAAACCCGGCAATGCACCAACAACAATGCCGATAAATGTTCCGGAAAAAAGTAGAAACAGTATGGTTGGCGAAAAAACTTCCACAAACGACGCAATAAGATGGTCCATGACATCCCCTCTGAATGAAATATAGTCAAAAATCGCTTGTAAGTTCATCTGGAGTGAAAAAACTTACCTGCACCCAGCATATTGGACTCTTGTCCTTTTGGTGCTTCCATTAGACCATTGCTTTGTTTTTGTGTCAACCAATATTTGAGATTTTTTTTACAAGCGACCTGTTTTTTCTTTTGAGTTGAGGCATAACGTGATGTAATAAATAATTTTTATTTTTTTACATTTCATAGCGCATTACTACTATTTATACAAATTTTACCATAAAATATTACGGAAATGATGCTTATTTTTTCTCTGTGTGTGAAAATATGGCAGAAAAACTTCTGGCATTTACCCATAGCGCACGGTATAAAGCGGCATGTCGTTTTTAACAAAAGTGCAACATATGGGCATGGCCGCCGTGATTATGAGCATAAGCATTATGCTTTCTCGTTTTATGGGGCTTTTGCGCGATAAGGTTATTTCTTGGCAATTTGGGGCTTCCGGCGAGGCCGACCTATATTTCACAGCCTTTGTTATACCGGACTTTATCAATTATCTCTTGGCCGGCGGTTATGTGTCCATTACACTTATGCCGTTGCTTTCTAAGCGCTTTGCCGAAGATGAAGGCGATGCATGGCGCTTTTTTTCAAGCATATTCTGGTGGGCTTTAAGTGCCGTATCCCTATTAAGCCTTTTGGCCTTCATCTATGCAAAACCTTTGGCCCATTTAGTAGCGCCAGGCTTTGACGCCGAGCAAATACAAAGACTTACATTTTTTTTACGCATAATTTTACCGGCACAAATTTTCTTTGTGAGTGGGGCTTGCTTTTCTGCGCTGCTTTATTTGCGCAAGCAATTTGTGGTGCCGGCCTTAACACCGCTCATTTATAATGGCTGTATCATTCTTTGCGGCCTTGCCCTGCCCTATCTTGGCCTTGCGCATGGCATGGAAGGCTTTTGCTATGGCGTGAGCCTTGGGGCGGCTTTTGGGGCTTTTATTCTCCCCTATATGGCGGCGGCCAAGGGTGGCATAACCATACACTTTATAGGGCGCCATGCCCTTATGAAACGCTTTTTACTCATAGCCTTGCCGCTCATGCTCGGCCAATCGGTAGTTATGCTTAATGAGCAATTTTTGCGCATATTTGGTTCCTTGGTGGGCGATGGTGCCATCAGCCTTTTAAGTTATGCCAGACGCATTTCACAAGTGCCTGTGGGCATGATAGGGCAAGCCGTAGCCGTGGCTTCGTATCCTTTTTTAACTTCGTTGGCAGCGCAAAATAAACAAGAAGAATTTGCCGCCACCTTGCGCATGGCTTCTAATAACAGCACTATAATATTATTACCTTTAAGCGCTTGGATGATAGCAGCTGCCGTTCCCACCATGGGTTTTATTTTTGAAGGCGGGTCTTTTTTACTGGGCGACACCATGGCTTCTGCGCCGCTCTTACAACTTATGCTTTTGGCTGTGCCCCTTTGGGGCGTACAAATGGTACTTGGGCGCGGCTTTTATGCCCTTGGCGACACCCTCACGCCGGCTTTGAGCGGCACGGCTGTCACCGTCATAAGTTTACCTTTCTTTTATCTGTGCTTACCCTTAGGAAGCTTTGGCATTGCCTTGGTCAGCTTTTTAGGGGTGCTTGCCTATATCATTATTATCATGCGTATTTGGTATAAACGCCAAGGCGGTGCTGCTTTTGCGGGGCTTTGGGCTATTGTATGGCAAGGCATAAGTATAAGCCTGATAGCCGGCTTTGCAGCATGGTGGGTGAGCGAAAAAACGCTTACTTTAGCAAGCGCATTGCCTTCTGTCTGGCCTTATATAGCAGCACTTGGCACAAGTTTTATAGCGTTTACTCTCATATATATGGGAGCAGCACAGTTTATTTTTCCGCATTTAACCAAGCCCCTTTGGGCTCGCCTTAATAAGTTATTGCGCCATGCCCCCTAATCATTATGTCACTAAGGACCAACACGGCTGGCGCTTAGATAAAGTGTTGGAACAGCTTTTCGCTTCCAAGAGCTTGCGTCAGCGCCGAGCTTTATGGAAAGAAGGGCGTATCTTTGTGGACAATAAAGCGCGTCCAGCCGGCTATGCTGTGCAAGAAGGGCAATGTGTACAATTTATTTCAAACACTCCCCAAGCATCTGAAAAGCAAATTATACCCACAAACACTGCCCTTCTGCTGCAAGCAAAGTATTCGCCCAAGCCCCCCCAGGAACATGCTTGGTTTTTTTTTCATAAACCAAGTCACTTACCCACCAGCGCGCTGCGCACAAGTGGCACAAGTCTTGAAGCACTTGTGCCAAGCATATTACAAGAACGAGGCCTACACGCTCCCCCCCTACTCTGCAATAGGCTAGACACTGCAACTTCTGGCATAGTGGTGGCGGCTAAAGACAACCAACATGTGCGCATGTGGCGGCAATGGGAACAAGACGGCCTTTGCGAAAAACGCTACATAGCCATTGTTACTGCGCCCAAAGGGTGTATGCCAACTCAATGCACCGTAAAAGCCGAGCTGGATACCCATAAAAGAAAAATCAGCCGTGTGCTCACCACACAAGCCCCTGCGGTACGGCACACCCATTTTACGCTTTTAGGCAAACTTGAAGCCGCAGATATAACAAAACTTAAGCAACATTTTCCCCATATTTTTTCCACACATGAACAACAGCAGGCTGCACATATGTACCTTGTGGGCGCTATTATCAAGCAAGGAGCGCGACATCAAATACGCGCCCATGCCGCCCATGCAAATTTTGCCCTAATAGGCGACACACGCTATGCCTTGCGTCAAATCCCCAAAGGGCCGGAAAATTTTTTACTGCATCACGGTTTTTTACATTTTCCTTTGGGCGAAGTGCACTGCCCCTCACCTTGGGAAAACGTCTTAAATGATACACTTTTTTCAAGCATCCAAGACTTTTTTTGCCGCTCATAGTATTGACATGCCCTACTAAACACCGCATTATGCCATAATACAAAATGTAAGGAGATGCCTATGAAAAAGCGCATGGTAAGCGTGTTTTTGTTTTTCGTCATATGTTTTGGCGTAAACATTGCATACGCAAAAGAAGATATTTTACAAGGATTGACAGGTCAGGTGTGGCAAGCGTCTAGCCTAGACAACAAAACAGCCTTTATCTACGGTATAGAGTCTGCTGTGGCCATTGAATACGTTACAGCCGAACACATAGCCCAAAAAAAAGGCCATGCTACGGACAAACAAAGCGTTGTTAAATCTCTCACCGCTTTTCCGCAAAGCTGGATTATGGCCTTTGACGGTATGGACAAAAAGAGCATTGTAGGCGCCATTGACGCTTGGTATGCCAAACACAGCAATCAGCTGCAAAAACCTGTACTTGATGTTTTATGGTATGAAATAATGGAACCCAAACTCGCCAAAAAATAATGAGGTAATTATGCGAAATATTTTTATAGCCGGTGCTTTAATTCTTGCACTTGCCGGCAGCACAGGATGCACCAATATGTCTAGAACAGGTCAAGGCGCCACAAGCGGTGCCGTTCTTGGCGCTGCTGCCGGCCTTGGCATTGCGGCCATATCTGGCGGCACCCTTGGTTGGGGAGCTTTGGCCGGGGCCGGAGCCGGTGCCATAGCCGGATCCATAGTGGGACATCAGCAACGCGATTGGTAAAAATGAAAATGAAACAAATTTCAACTTGGCTTTTTATAATCTCTGATATATGAAGACTTGATGGAAAGGTTATTTTACCAATTATATTTTTCTTGCCATGAAAGCCTTGACAAAGGGCAAAAAGTAAGGCAGATACACCTTTCCCTTTTTGGAGGTTATAAATCATGTACGCAATAGTTGAAGCCTGCGGAAAACAATTCCGCGTTGAAGAAGGCAGTAAGATTGTAGTTGATCTGCTAAAAGCCGAAGTTGGCAGCGAAGTTGTTTTTGACAAAGTGCTTATGCTTGGTGGCGGTAGCTTTAAAGTTGGCGCTCCCTATGTAGAAAACGCTTCCGTAAAATGCGAAGTGTTAAGCCACGGCCGCGGCGAAAAAATAATGGTGTTTAAGCGTTGGCGTCGTAACGACTCGCGTAAACTCCGCGGTCATCGCCAAGATTTAACAACAATTAAGGTTACCGGCATATCTGCCTAAACCTTAGCAATAGGAGCATACGTCATGGCACATAAAAAAGCAGGCGGGTCATCGCGCAACGGTCGCGATAGTGAAGGGCAAAGACGCGGTGTCAAGCGCTTTGGCGGTCAAACTGTATTGGCCGGCAATATCTTAGTGCGCCAATTGGGCACACGCATCTTCCCCGGCCAAAATGTTGGCATGGGCAGAGATTTCACCCTTTTTGCTAAGATTGACGGCGTTGTAAAATACGAAAAATTTATTCGTAAACGTCGCACTCTTACCAGAGTGAGCATTGTAGAAGCCGCCACTGCTTAATAGCATAGCAGGCACTACAAACACTCTTAAGCAAATTTGTAGGGTAATAATTGTCATTATACCCTTAAATTTACTATTAGCCGCAATGGATATTCCTTTGCGGCTAATAGAGTTTGTACTTTTTTCCATTTTTTTGTAAGGTTATAGCGTGTATTATGCGATTTGTTGACGAAGCTACAATTACCGTTCGTGCCGGCAAAGGCGGCCATGGTTGTGTATCCTTTAGGCGCGAAAAATTTGTGCCCCGCGGCGGTCCTGACGGTGGCGATGGCGGTGATGGCGGCAGCGTTTTGGTGCGCGCAGATACGCGTCTGTTAAGCCTGTACGATTTTCGTTTAAAAAAACATTACGAAGCCCAAAACGGGCAACCCGGCATGGGTAGCCAATGCAATGGCAAAAAGGGCGAGCACCTTATTTTACACTTACCAGAGGGCACACTCATCTATGAGCAAACGCCCGAAGGCGAAGTTTTGGTAGCTGACTTAACAGACCCTGAAGCAGAATTTGTGCTAGCCGTTGGCGGACGTGGTGGCAAAGGTAATGAACATTTTAAATCAAGCACCATGCGTGCCCCGCGCTTTTCACAACCTGGTGAAATGGGTGAAGAGCGCTCTTTGCGACTTGAGCTTAAAATACTAGCCGATGCCGGGCTTGTGGGCTTGCCCAATGCCGGAAAATCTACTTTTATTTCACAAGTTTCTGCCGCAAGACCTAAGATTGCCGCCTATCCTTTTACAACCCTCACCCCAAACCTTGGGGTGATGATTGATGAATATGATCCCGGCAGGCGCATGGTCATTGCAGATATTCCAGGACTCATTGAAGGGGCGCATTTAGGCCAAGGCCTTGGCACGCGCTTTTTAAAACACGTGGAACGCACACGTTTTATTGTGCATATCTTAAGCGTTGAAGATATTGACATTAATGACCCGTGGGCCGGTTTTGACCTTATCAATGCAGAATTGCACCAATTTGACGCAGCTTTAAGTGAGCGCGTGCAAGTGGAAGTTATCAACAAAATGGACTTAGCCAGCGAAGAAATGGCCCTTGCCCTGAAAGAAAAAGCCGAAGCCGACGGGCGTGCCATATTCTTTATTTCTGCCATGCACGGCCAAGGCGTTGAAGAACTTGTGGCGCATATCTGGAAGATGCGCGACGCCCTTGATTTCAATGCACCTTTCTTGCATTTTCAAGAAGTTGTTGCCGAAGAAGAAGAATTTGAAGATATTGAAGTGGAGTACACAAGGGAATAGAAAGTCGTAAGCAAACGATTTTTTTTGTAACTTTTGTCAACACTAAGTAAGAATCCACCAGCCTAGCTGGTGGTTTTTCTTATGCGCCTATAAGGCTCTCTTACCAGCTGCCCCCTAGCAGGGGCGTTTAAAAGGCCTGACATCTGCATAATTGTTACTTGCGACCCGTGAACGGGCTTATATCCAATTGATTTTTCAATGAATATCTTTTTTATACGACAACCGAAAGGCATGGATTGCCACGCTACCTATCCGTAAAGCTCACTGCGTTCGCCAACGCCTAGGGGCTCGCAATGACTTCGTGTGTCACCGTAGTTCATCCCTTAGAGCAAGGAGCGCTACCATCACTTATATGCAACGTATTGTTTTCATATGTCATCACGAGAAAATGCGCTGCAAGACTTATGTTCAACGATGAACCTATTAGCGCATTTTCGTGGTGATCCATGCCTTTTGGACCACGGACGAAGACAATCTCTTCCCATTCATAATTATCGCTCTAAAGCATATTAAGCTATTTTGGCTGACCTCCTTTTGATTTGTGTGACATACAGTTGTCAGGCCGCAGGTCTACTTTACAAACCAAAAGGAGTTTTTCCAACATACTTATAGCTATAAGCTTTTTAGACCTCCCGCCTAGCGGGAGGTTTTCTTCTCCACAAAAAGGCCTCTGCATATGTGTGCAGAGGCCTTTTTTGCAAATCAAATTATTCTTTTAATACGCTATACTATTGTGTTTTTTCAACAACTTCCTCAACAACGGCGTCCTTGCGTAATGTCATATACAAAGGAGTTGTGGCACTGCGACCGCTGAATATTTCTTCGGAAGTGGCAGCCAAAGCGTGGGGCAGCACCTCGTCCACATGGTCCACAAAAACAATCTCAAGATCTTGTAACACTTCTTCCGGCACTTCTTTCAAGTCTTTTTCATTATCATGGGGCATAATCACCTTGGTAAGACCAGAGCGGCGCGCTGCAAGCAATTTTTCACGCAAGCCCCCTATGGGCAATACGCGCCCACGCAAAGATATTTCACCCGTCATGCCTATGTCATTACGCACAGGAATACCGAGCAAAGCCGAAGCAATGGATGTGGCCATGGTAATACCCGCCGAAGGGCCGTCCTTGGGAGTAGCACCTGCCGGCACGTGTACGTGAATATCAACTTTGCGGTGAAAGCGTGAATTCAAACCAAGAATATCGGCGCGCGAACGCACATAAGAAAAAGCCGCTTTGGCCGATTCGCGCATAACATCGCCAAGCTGACCTGTGGTTACCACATGACCGGAACCGGACATGAGGCTTGTTTCCACCATAAGGATTTCGCCACCGCGTTGATTATAGGCAAGACCTGCACAAACACCCACTTGAGGCATTTTTTCGCGTTCATCGTGGCGATATTTTTTCACACCAAGATATGTTGTCAAATCAGATCCATCGATGGTGATGTTCATATCCATATCTTGTTCTTCCACCAATTTTATGGCGGTTTTACGGCAAAGGGCACCTATTTCACGCTCAAGATTACGCACACCCGCTTCACGCGTATAACTGCGGATAATCTCTAAAATACCTTCATCGGTAAGCGTCATATTTTCAGGTTTTAAACCATGGTCTTTCAATTGCTTTGGCAAAAGGAATTGACGAGCAATGCGTTTTTTTTCTGTTTCCAAATAACTATTCAATTCAATAATTTCCATACGGTCTTGTAAAGGAGCCGGTATGGAATGCAAAGAGTTGGCTGTAGTTATAAAAAAGATTTTGGACAAATCATAATCCAAATCCAAATAGTGGTCCATAAAGGTTGCGTTTTGTTCTGGATCAAGCACTTCTAAAAGAGCAGCTGCCGGATCTCCCCTAAAGTCAGCACTCATTTTGTCAATTTCATCCAAACAGAACAAAGGATTATTAAACTTAACACGCTTTAAAGATTGCAAAATCTTGCCAGGCAATGCGCCCACATAGGTGCGCCTGTGCCCGCGGATTTCTGCTTCATCGCGCACACCGCCAAGAGACAATCGCACAAAATCACGCCCCGTGGCTGTGGCCACAGAACGCGCCAAAGAAGTTTTGCCCACTCCCGGAGGGCCCACAAGACAAAGAATGGGGCCTTTGAGCGCGCCGGAAAGCTTTTGCACAGCCAAATATTCCAAGATGCGCTCTTTGGGCTTTTCAAGGCCATAGTGGTCATTATCAAGAATTTCACGGGCACTGTGAATGTCCATGTCAATATCTTTAAGTTTATCCCAGGGTAAATCCATTAACCAATCTACGTAGTTACGCAAAACAGTATATTCAGCGGAAGAAGTGGACATGCCGCGCAATTTACGCAATTCGCGCAAGGCGCGTTCTCTCGCTTCTTCTGGCATGGAGCGCTCTTTAAATTGTTGCTCCATTTCCACAAGTTCTGCTTGAGGGTCGTCATCACGCCCCATTTCTTTGTTAATGGCCTTGATCTGTTCGTTGAGATAATATTCGCGCTGATTGCGTTCCATTTGGGTGCGCACGCGATTTTTAATACGCTTTTCCACAGAAGACATGGCTATTTCGCTTTGCAAAAGCTCATAAGCTTTTTCTAAGCGTTCCAAAGCATTATTAAGTTCTAAAGCTTCTTGTTTTTTGCGATATTCTGCTTTTAAGTGTGGAATAATGGCATCGGCAAGTTTTCCTGCATCTTGCAAAGAGGTGATGGCAAGCAAAACATCTTGCGACATTTTTTTATTAAGCTTGCTGTACTCTTCAAGAGTTTCATGCACAGCCCTTACAGTAGCTTCTGCTTCCGGGCCACGCACATCTTCTTCGTGAATAGCGCATGTAACCACACAAGGAAAATCTTTATCTCCAAAAGGTTGGTCGTGATGCACTTCATTCCAGGTGGCGCGGTAAAGACCTTCAAAAAGCACTTTTATGGTGCCGTCGGGCAAGCGCAAAATCTGCAATATTTTGCTGACAACACCCACAGTATATAAATCATCTACGCCGGGTTTTTCTGTGTCCGGTTCACGCTGTGCCACCAAGAATATTTTTTTATCATATATATTATGTCCGGCTTCAATGGCTTTGATAGAGGCCTCACGCCCCACAAAAAGGGGCATGATGGCGCGAGGAAACATAACCACTTCGCGCACAGACATGAGCGGCATTGTAAGCTGCTCAGGAATAAGACTGTGTTGTATTACCATGAAAAACTCCTTGGTAGACTGAAAACTAAAGGCTTCTATAAATAAAAAGTTTTAACTGGCAGCTTGTTCGCTTTGCTCATCTGATTCATACAGCAAAACAGGTTCAAGACCTTTTTCTATAACAGCCTTATTGATAAGGCACTCACGTACATTGGGCATGGTTGGCAATCTGTACATGATATCGAGCATAATTTTTTCCATAACATTGCGCAGACCTCTTGCACCGGTTTTGCGCTCAATGGCTTGAGCCGCAATGGCGCGCAAAGCATTATTTGTAAAACGCAAAGTCACATTATCAAACTCAAACAGCTTTTGATATTGACGCGTAAGAGCATTTTTGGGCTCGGTTAAAATGCGCACCAAATCGTCTTCTCCAAGGTCATCCACGTGAGTTATCACTGGAATACGACCCACAAATTCAGGAATAAGCCCAAATTTCACCAAGTCAGCCGGGTGCACCTGATCTAATAATTGCGAAATGCTCAAATCTTTTTTGCTGCGCCCTTTGCTGCCAAAGCCCATGGATCCACCACTCATGCGTGAACTTACAATTTTATCCAAATCCACAAAGGCGCCGCCCACAATAAATAAAATATTGCTGGTATCCATACGGATAAATTCTTGCTGCGGATGCTTGCGCCCACCCTTGGGGGGAATATTGGCTTCTGTGCCTTCGATGATTTTTAAAAGAGCTTGCTGCACGCCTTCACCGGAAACATCTCGGGTGATGGAAGGCCCATCGCCTTTGCGCGAAATTTTATCTATTTCATCTACATAGATAATTCCCTTGCTGGCAGCTTCGATGTTATAATCAGCATTTTGCAAAAGCTGTACAAGAATATTTTCAACATCTTCGCCCACATAACCGGCTTCGGTAAGGGTGGTTGCATCGGCAATGGCAAAGGGAACTTTAAGCACACGTGCCAAAGTTTTGGCTAGCAAGGTTTTACCGCTGCCCGAAGGCCCCACCAAAAGGATATTGCTTTTTTCAAGCTCCACTTCATCGCCAATGGCATCGGCATAAAACACACGTTTATAATGGTTATGCACAGCCACAGAAAGGATTTTTTTGGCCTCATCTTGCCCGATTACGTATTCATCAAGGCGGGCTTTAATTTCCATGGGCGAAAGCAAATCGCCGTCATCAAGCACTTCGACCATACTTTGCTGGGCAATTATTTCATTGCAAATGGTCACACACTCATTGCATATGCGCACATCTGCCTGCACTATAAGGTTTTTTACATTATATTCAGACTTTCCACAAAAAGAACAATTTACAGTTTCTTCGGCGGGCGGTGGGGGGGGGTTTTCCTGCTCATATTTATTTCCTTGAAGCGTATATTCTTTACATACATTTACATCAATGCTGCAAAAAGCTTTGCGTCATAGAGTAAAACAATTACTGCTTGCAAAATATACGCCATTTACTCAAAAAGCACAGATTAAAACTATCTCTGACAGTGTTTAATCATTACATATAAGCTGTTACTCTATTTAGCAAGGAAAATAGTGTTCCATTTCCCTTGCCAAACAAGTTAGCTAGTCATTTTCTTGGTTTAAATCGTTTCTTGACACTAAAATTTTATCAATTATACCAAATTTCAAGGCTTCTGTCGGTGTTAAAAAGTGGTCTCGCTCTGTGGCTTGCTCAACTTTACGCATACTTTGCCCCGTATGCTCAGAAAGCAATTCGTTCAAACGCTTTTTAATACGCAACAATTCCTTGGCATGAATATCGATATCTGTCACTTGTCCGCTATATCCGGCCAAAGGCTGATGTATCATAATTTGGCTGTTGGGCAAAGAATAACG
>CAYJGS010000012.1:0-21603 GCA_964369505.1 uncultured Desulfovibrionaceae bacterium
AAAAACAAAAAAATATACAGGAAAAATAATGCTGAGTAATTTTTATAGAGGGCGCAGGTTGCGCAGTTCTGTGGGTATGCGTGACATGGTGCGTGAGACAGCGCCTTTGTGCGCTGCGGATATGGTTATGCCGTATTTTGTGGTGGATACGGATGATGTTTCCTTTCGTAAAGAGATAAGTTCCATGCCAGGGCAATTTCAGCTTTCTTTGCAAGAGCTTGAAAAGCAGGTGGCAAAGGCTGTGCAGCATGGTTTAAAGTCTGTGATTCTTTTTGGTATTCCCAAGCATAAGGACCCTGTGGGCAGTGAAGGTTTTAGCGATACAGGTATTGTGCAGCGGGCTGTGCGCAGGCTTAAGGAACTTTTTCCTGAGCTTATTGTTATTACGGACGTATGTCTTTGTGAGTATACTTCGCATGGGCATTGTGGTGTGTTATTGCCTTCGGGCGAAGTGCAAAATGACGCGACTTTGGAGTATTTGTGCAAGGTAGCTCTTTCGCATGTGAAAGCAGGGGCAGATATTGTGGCGCCTTCAGATATGATGGATGGTCGCATTGCTGCTTTGCGTCATGCTTTGGACGGGGCAGGTTTTACGCAAGTGCCTATTATGTCGTATGCGGTGAAGTATGCTTCGGCTTATTATGGGCCTTTTAGAGAGGCGGCAGATTCTGCGCCGCAAAGTGGCGATAGAAAGAGCTATCAAATGGATCCTGCCAATGTGCGAGAGGCTTTGCGCGAGGCGCAGGCTGATTTAGTGGAAGGGGCTGACTTTTTGATGGTGAAGCCTGCAGGGCCATATATGGATATAATTCGACTGCTTAAAGATAATTTTGATACACCCTTGGTTGCGTATCAGGTAAGCGGCGAATATGCGCTTATTAAGGCTGCGGCTGCCCAAGGTTGGATCAATGAGCAGGCTGTTATTTTGGAGTCTTTGCTTGGTATTAAGCGGGCTGGTGCGGATATTATCATTAATTATTTTACGGAAGAACTTTTGCTTCAAGGGTTGGTTAAGGGATAATGAAACATGGTGGTCATCCTGCGCATGTGCAAGCTTCGCGCACCTTAGCTGATGGAACTCCCAAATGTCGGCTTATCGCTTGGGAGGTGACGCGTTCGTGTAATTTGGCGTGCAAGCATTGTCGGGGAGAAGCGCACCCAGAGCCTTATGAGGGTGAATTGAGCACAGCTGAGGCTAAGGCGCTTATAGATACTTTTCCGGAAGTGGGCGACCCTATTATTATTTTTACCGGTGGCGATCCCATGATGCGCCCGGATGTGTATGAGCTTATACGCTATGCTACAGATAAAGGCTTGCGTTGTGTTTTTTCGCCCAATGGCACGCTCATAACTGAAGAAACGGCGCAAAAAATCCGCGAAGCCGGCATTCAGCGCTGTTCCATATCCATTGATGGGGCCGATGCCAAAAGTCATGATGATTTTAGGGCTGTGCCCGGCGCTTTTGAGGCTTCCATGCGTGGCATTGAGCTTTTGAAGGCAGCAGGTGTGGAATTTCAGATAAACACCACGGTGACGCGCGATAATTTGGGTAATTTCAAAGATATATTTGATCTTTGTGAGCGTATTGGCGCAGCGGCTTGGCATATATTTTTGCTGGTGCCCATGGGTAGGGCGGCGCAGTTGGCCGACCAAGTGATTACAGCAGAAGAATATGAAGAAGTGCTGCATTGGTTGTATGATTTTCGTAAAACCACAGATATGCATTTAAAAGCCACCTGTGCGCCGCATTATTATCGCATTATGCGCCAGCGTGCCAAAGAAGAAGGTGTGAGCGTTACGCCGGAAAATTTTGGCATGGATGCCATGACGCGCGGTTGCCTTGGCGGTATTGGTTTTTGTTTCATAAGCCATGTGGGGCAGGTGCAGCCTTGTGGGTATTTAGAGCTTGATTGTGGTAATATTAAGCAAACGCACTTTCCGGATATATGGAAAAAATCCAAATATTTTCAAGATTTTCGCAGTCAAGAAGCTTATGAGGGCAAGTGCAAGGTGTGTGAATACCACAAGGTTTGTGGCGGTTGTCGTGCCAGAGCGCATAGTATGGATAATAATCATATGGGCGCGGAACCTTTGTGTACGTATATTCCGACAAAGTTGAGGTAAGCATATGGAACTAGACAATATTGATAGAAAGATATTGGATATTATCCAAACGGATTTTCCTATAGCACCGCGACCTTATGCTGTTATTGGTGAAAAATTGGGCATAACTGAAGCTGAAGCTTTAGCCAAGGTTCGCGCTTTGAAAGGAGCGAAAATTATTCGCCGTTTGGGTGCCAATTTTGATTCTAAAAAATTGGGCTTTCGTTCGTCATTGTGCGCGGCTAAGGTTCCAGCGGAAAACATGGATATGTTTGTGCAAACGGTAAATGCGTGCCCGGGGGTGACTCACAATTATTTGCGTGAGCATATTTATAATGTGTGGTTTACGTATATTGCGCCTTCGTGGGAAGCTCTATGCCAAGACCTTGATGCCATTACGCAAAAGACGGGCATTGAGATTTTGAATTTGCCGGCCACGAAACTTTTTAAAATTCGTGTTGATTTTCAGATGGATAAGTAAGTGGCCTTATGGCCCTTTGCGGAATTACATTGCAAAACGCTGAGCACCTTCGCTTCGCTGCGTCGCTCGCTAATTGTTTTGCAACATAATCCTTAAAGGGCGATAGGGTTTGCGATATACTATTTTTTGAATGAATAGAAAAATAGGCATTTATGTAGTTCCGGAGCCTTTGCGGAAGTATTTTGCAAAAGTAAGAGAAAAAAGCGCGATTAAATAAGCGCGTTTTGAAAGGGTGAAGGGGAAAATTCTTAACTAAAAGAGGGTCATATGAAATATCCCATATACGCAACGCATATGCCGGAATTGGATAAGATTGTAGATGCTTTATGCAAGCCTGAATCTTTGGATGCTGTGTGGCATAAGCCGGCACACGATGCGCCCATGCCTTCCATTGAGCGTTTGCAAGAAATCATGCAGCGCTTAAAGGCGGCTATTTTCCCAGGTTTTTTTGGTGTATCCATGGTGCGTTTGGAGTCTATGCATTATCATTTAGCAGCTAATTTAGATTCAATTTATCATATGCTTACAGAGCAAATACGTTGCGGTGGCTGTTTTGCTTGTCCTGGTGAAAATGATCCCAGCTGTGGGCTTTGTGTGGACGATGCGGCAAAAGCGGCCATGCAATTTATGCAAAGTGTACCGGAAATCCGCCGTTTGCTAGCCTCTGATGCCAAGGCTGCGTATGAGGGTGATCCTGCTGCCACAAGCCCCGGCGAGACTATTTTTTGCTATCCTTCGCTTTTGGCCATGACACATCACCGCATAGCGCACGAATTGTACAAGCTTAAAGTTCCTGTAATTCCTCGTATTGTTTCAGAAATGGCTCACGCCCAAACGGGTATTGATATTCATCCCGGCGCCACCATTGGGGATGATTTTTTTATAGACCATGGAACGGGCGTGGTTATTGGTGAAACGTGTATTATTGGGCGAGGATGTCGTATTTATCAAGGGGTTACACTTGGAGCACTGTCTTTTCCAAAAGATACTGATGGCACCTTAACCAAGGGTATTGCGCGGCATCCCATATTAGAAGACGGTGTTACTGTGTATGCCGGTGCCACTATTTTGGGGCGTATTACCATTGGTAAAGGAGCTATTATTGGGGGTAATGTGTGGGTTACTGACCATGTGGCGGCGGGCGCGCGTGTTGTTCAAGAGCATGCCGTGCGCAATGGTAAAAAGCTTATGGGAGATAAAAAAGCTCAGTAACTAGTCGAATCTGAAAAACGCATTTTCATGCGTTTTTCTAAAGGCACATTGGCTCCAAATATCCCCTTCGGGGGCGCCAGAAGTAAATTCTGGCTTATTTTCCGCCATGCGAAATTTTTCTTGCAGAAAAATTTCGTTAGCCGCCACGTGAAAAATAGTTTCTTTGCATGTCAAAAATTGCCAGAAATTCGCATTCCATGCTCTTGTTTCTGGCAATTTTTTTAGTGCATTTTAGCTATAAAAAATAATTATTTAAACAAGTTTATTAGTTTTTCAAGTGTCGACTAACTAAAAATATAAGGAGTTGAGCCCATGGGGAAAAAGAAAAAAGAAAAAAAGAAAAAACCTTGCACCTGTAAGAAAAAGCTTAAATGGTGTGACAAAAAGTGTAAGAAATAAAAAATAACGGCATCACAAAAATGCAAAAAAAAATGCAAAAATGATGTGAATTTCAAAAAAATAAAAGCGCTCTTTCGGGGGCGCTTTTTTTATTTATCTATTATTTTAATGCATTAAAACGCAACAATTCGGTGGCACACATTGTGCAAAATGGCACATAATTAAAATGTGAGGTTACACAATGTTTGTTGCACTGCTTATTACTTCTCTTGTGGTGGGTGCTTTGATCGGCACCGTAGGTGTGGGGGGAATCTTACTTATTCCTGCTCTTTCTGCTTTTGCAGGTTTATCCACTCATTCGGCCATGGCCACTGCTCTTTTCAGTTTCATTTTTACCGGTGTTATAGGGACATGGTTATATCACAAACGTGGTAGCATAGATTGGCATATCACTGTGCCTGTGTGTATTGGTGGCGCGCTCTTTGGATATGTGGGCGCCATGGCCAATGCAAGCTTTAACGCGCATACTCTTAATATTCTTTTGGCAGCAGTTATTATTTTTGCTGGTGTTTACGCGCTCCGCCCATATAAGGGGGATCGCGTTTTTACTTATGAGCGTGGTAATAAAAAGCATTTAGCCCTTTTATTATTTATTGGTGGTTTAGTAGGTTTTGGTTCTGGTCTTACAGGTGTGGGGGGGCCGGTTATTGCTGTGCCTCTTATGGTTGTTATTGGTTTTCATCCTTTAACATCTATTGCCACCAGTCAGGTCATCCAAATAACAGCGGCTTTATCGGGAACCATGGGTAATCTATCTCAAGGTATTATTGATTTTAACATAGTATTTTGGGTAACCATTGTGGAACTTGTAGGCGTTGCTGTGGGGGTTCGTATTGCGCATTCAGTGAAGGCACAACACCTTAAAGCTTTTGTGTCCTTCATTTGTATATTTGTTGGTGGTTTCATATTGCTAAAAACATTTGGTGTGTTTTCTAGCTAGTTTTTATTATTTAACTTTTAAAGGAGTTTATCCATGGCAATTTCTCTTAATGAACGTCCTATTTTTATGATTGGAGCAGAGCGCTCTGGCACAACTTTAGTTATGGCTCTTTTGGGCTGCCATTCACGCATCGCGGTGCCAGAAGTGGTGTGGTATTATCCACGCTTCCAACCATATTTACATACATTTGGTGATCTTAGTGTTGAAGATAATTATCGTGCCCTTGCTGCAGAAATGGTTTTTGGTCTTAAAACACCTTTCTGGGGCATGCAAGTGAATCCGCGTACTATCGTTGATGAAGTCATGGAGCTTGCGCCTGAAAGAAGCTTTGCCGGATTGTATGCCGGTATGCATATGCGTTTTGCCCAAAGTGTGAATAAGCCACGTTGGGGAGAAAAAACACCGCATAACTTGTTCTTTGTAGGTCCCATGCACAAAGATTTCCCCAATGCGCAATTTATTTTTATTACGCGCGATGGTCGTGATGCTAGTGTGGATTATATGGAATCTTCGTTTGGGCCTACCAATATTTATATGGCTGCCAATTCATGGAAGCGTTGCCAAAATGCTGTGAAAGAATGGCGCGAACCTTTGAAAGAAAAAGGCCTTTGGTTTGATATTAAATACGAAGAACTTGTGCGTGAGCCTGAGCGTGTTATGCGCGAAACATGCGCTTTCTTGGGTGAAGAATTTGAAGAGGGCATGTTTGATTTTTATAAGACAGACTTAGCCGTGGCCCGTGGCGCTACTCGTGACCATAAACCTTTGGGGCATGCCATCAGCGATAAGTATGTAGGCATTTACAAAGATCTTTTAAGCCAACGCGACCAAAGAATTTTTGCTGCTGAAGCCGGCAAAGAATTGGTAGATGCAGGTTATGTAATGGATGCAGAACCCGAAGTGCTTTCTGACGAAATGAAAGAAAAATACCGCGAATTTGACGGACGCATTCGCGCTGCCACTTTGGACGGTTTTGAAGGTCATATTGTGTATGAAAGCTATAACGATTGGCTTATTGATCAGCGCGAAGAACGCCGTAAAAAAGGCATTTGGAAAGAATCTGATAATCCCGGCTCTTTCCCCGTTGGCGATGCAGAAGAAGAAATTGTTATCGGGCAACGCGCACAAGCTAAGTGGAAAAATCACTTCTCCATTAAGCGTCAGTACGTGGGCAAATTAGCTCTTTAATATTTTATTGGAAAAGTCTTGTACCATGGGGCAAGTATGGATTGCTTTGCCCCATGGTATAAATAGTATTACGATTTAGCGTCGGAGGTCACTGACATGACAACACTAAGTGCTGATACAAGCCCCCCCCGCTATACGGCAAAACAGATTGCCTATATATTGCTTGGGCCATTATTGCTTTGTTTAGCTTTACTTTTACCGGATTTGGGATCAATAAACACTCGTTTTGGGTTTGGAATTTTATTTTGGATGGTATCTTGGTGGGTTACAGGTGCTGTGGATATTAAAGTCACATGCCTTGTGCCCATTTTTGTTGTATGCATGTATGAGTACATGCCCCTTGTAAAAGTGCTTGAAGCTTATGTACATAAACAAGCAGCACTCATATTTGGTGCCACCGCCATAACTGCCGCTTGGGTTCGCTGGGGCTTTGCTAAAAGGTTGGCTCTTAATTTCCTCATGCGCGTGAGTGGAAGAGTGCGAGCCCAAACGGCAGGCTGGTTTATTTTATGCGGTGTTACCAGTTTTGTGGTAGGTAATACCACTGTGGCAGCCATGTTTGCTCCTGTGGCAGTGGCTGCTCTTATCTATGCAGGCTATAAAAGCAATGAAGAAAGATGGAACAGCAAGGCGGCTTCAAATATTCTTATTGCTGTGGCTTGGGGAGCCTCTGTGGGCGGCATGGCAACACCCTTGGGTGGTGGGCAATCGGTTATAACTTATGGCATGCTTAATGACTATTTGGGCTATACCATAAGTTTTTATGATTGGAGCTTGCGCATGATTCCCATTTCCATACTCGTTATTTTGGGTGTGGGGGCGCTTATGTATTTTATGAGTACTGATGTGGAAAGCTTTAGTGAAAGCAAAGAATTTTATCGCCAAGAATTGGAAAAATTAGGCCCCATGTCGTATGAAGAAAAAGTGGCTTTTTATAGCTTTGCCTTTGCTATACTTTTAGCCGTTATGCAGCCTTTGTATGCTCCTTACACTAAGGGTGCCATGTGGACATGGTTAAGGCCTACACAAATGTTTTGCATGATTCCTATGATATTGTTCTTTTTACCTTCAAAGCAAAATCCTGGCGAAAACATTTTGTCTGGCAAAAGCCTTAAAGCTAATTTTCCTGTGACTATTTTATTCATGTGGCCGGCTTCTGTGGCTTTAAGTAAAATACTTTCTAAAACCGGTGCCGGTGCTGTTGTTGGGGAGTATATATCCACTTTCATAGGCCAAAGTGATGTCGTTTCGCTCATCGCTTGGAGTGTTGCCGCCAATGCTTTATCGCAGGTGACAACAGACACTGCTGCAGCTGGAGTTATGGTACCTTTGGCTATTGCCTCTATGGAAAATTGGCACGGCCTTGAATTTGGCGCTGTGGCGTGGGTATGGATTACCGGTGCTGCTGTAAGCTGGAGCTACGCTGTGGCCTCTGCTACAGGCGCGCAAGGTATTGTGGCTGGATATGGCGCTAACTTACGTACCATGTTTGTATGGGGTATTGCAGCGGCAATTATATCTGTTGTCATTACCATAGCGTATTTTTGGGTAACGGTGCTTATGCTTAAAATGGACAGTTATATATTGCCTGTATAATGCGCGCAATTGTATTGTAATTTATAATTATATGGGGGTCTTAAATATGAGGCCCCCATATTTTTATAGAAAAACTATGGGGTTTGGCGTATATTGAAGTATGTGCCTTTTCACCCGAAAACTTGTTTTCGTAAGTGGCGCAAATTTGCAAAGCAAATTTGAAATCTAAGACCGATGCATCATTATGCAAAGATCTTAAATGTGGAGGAATGTATAATGCAGAAGAAAATACAAGGTGTTTTTATCTCTAATTCCGGAACCATAGCCAATGCTGTGCGCAACCATGCTGCACGCTATGATATGACTTTGCAAATACATTTAGCTACCATGGAAGACGCCATTGTTATTGCTAAGCAATATATCGATGAAGGCATTGAAGTCATACTTGGTGGAGGAGCCACAGGCACACTTTTGCGATCTACTTTGTCTCATCCTGTTGTAACTATTGCCAGAACTGAT
Organism: uncultured Desulfovibrionaceae bacterium; assembly: GCA_964369505.1. Classification (GTDB taxonomy): domain Bacteria; phylum Desulfobacterota; class Desulfovibrionia; order Desulfovibrionales; family Desulfovibrionaceae; genus CAYJAD01. The sequence goes on from CAYJGS010000012.1 coordinate 8,379, forward strand.
GGGGATGTTTTGCGTGCTTGCGTAAAAGCTAAGGAAAAACATGAATATATTGGGGTCACAAGTTATCTTTGGGCACCGGAGGTCATGGCCTTTTTTTCATTCTTGCTGGGCATACCCATTTATCCCATTACATTTAAGAGCACAGCGGAACTGGTAGAGGGCATTAGCAAGGCCGTGCAAGATGGAGTAACGTGCATTGTAGGGGGCGGGATTTGTAAAGAATTGGCCGAAACCTATGGCATAGAAGGTGTAACGGTAGTTCCAAGCGCGCAAGCCATTGGCCGTGCTCTTGAAGAAGCTTGTGTTATTGCGCGCACCCAAAGGCAAGAAAAGGAAAAAGCCGCCCGCCTAGAGCATATTTTGGACAGCTCCATGGATGGCATTATTAGTGTGGATAATAAAGGTAATATTGACGCCATAAATAATGTTGCGGCTCAATTATTAGATGTTACAAGAAAAAGTGCTGTGAATATGCCCTTACCAAAGGATGTGGTTCCCTTTAATTTGGAACTCGCTTTGGCTAATCGTAGCGAAGAAAAAGGCCGCCTACATAAAGTTCGCGGACAAGATTTTTTAGTGTCTATGCGTCCTGTACGCTTAGATAATCTTTCAGATTCCATAAGTGGGGCTGTCATTAAATTAAGCCTTGCTTCGGATATCCGCACCTTAAATAAAAAAATATATGGCCAAAGTGCCAAAAAATATTTTTGCACCCGCTATACGCTAGAAGATTTGCACGGTTCAAGCAAACTTATGACTAATGTTAAGGCACGAGCCAGGCTGTATGCCCGCACCGACGCTTCTTTGCTTATCCAAGGCGAAACAGGAACGGGCAAGGAAGTTTTGGCGCAAAGCATCCATACTCTAAGCTCTAGGGCGAATATGCCTTTTGTGGCTATAAATTGTGCTGCGTTGCCGGAAACCTTGCTTGAGAGTGAGCTTTTTGGCTATGATGAAGGGGCTTTTACCGGAGCAAAGCGCGGAGGCAAAGACGGATTATTTGTACTGGCGCAAGGCGGAACACTTTTTTTAGATGAAATATCCGATATTTCACCGGCTTTGCAAGCGAGGCTTTTGCGCGTGTTGGAAGAAAAAGAAATTATGCGCGTGGGAGGAAAGCAAACCATAGCCATAGATGTTCGTATTATCAGTGCGGCCTATAAGGATTTGCGCTATGGTGCCACAGATTATACATTTCGCCCTGATTTGTACTATAGGCTGGCCGGCCTTACTCTACATTTACCGCCTTTGCGACAACGCCTAGAAGATATAGAGGCCATTGCCAAAGGCTTATTACACCGTGAGGGCTTGCATGAGCATATGCTTTCGCCGCATGCCATAGATTTATTGCAAGGTTATACGTGGCCTGGCAATGTGCGCGAGCTCGCATCATTATTGCAAAGATATGCCTTGTTGCGTGGAGATACTATAGCTGATGATGCCTTGCTAAAGGATTTGCTAGAAGAGCTTAGCTCTTTTGCTGTGCAGCCTCCGATATGTAAAAATACAGAGTCTTTATGTTCTGTGCAAGAGAGTCATATTATGGAAAATATGAACCTTAAGGATGCGATGGAAAATTACGAACAGCAATGCATTACCAAGGCTTTGCATGAGTCGCAATACAATAAAAAAATTGCCGCAGAAAAATTAGGTATTAGCGCAAATACTCTTTGGCGTAAATTAACCGCCATGGAAAAAAAGAACTGACAAAAACTTCATAGGAAGGAGTGCAAAAAATCCGCTCAAAGGGTGTCAGATACGAGGAAGCAAAAAAATGCAGGAGCCGTAGTGTATAGAGACATACATGAGGCGTCTCAAATTTTTTTAGCTGACAAAGTAGATGATGTATTAGGTATAAAAAATCAAATTAGAAATGTGAGTTTTTTAGTAAGCAGATAAAATCCGCTCAAAGGGTGTCAGATACGAGGAAGCAAAAAAATGCAGGAGCCGTAGTGTATAGAGACATACATGAGGCGTCTCAAATTTTTTTAGCTGACAAAGTAGATGATACACTTTGAGCGGATACCTTAAAGCGTCGCAGACTCGAGCGTTAGCGAGTTATGTAGTGAGCAAGGCGGGCAGGTGGAATTTATTTCCACCTGCATGCTATCCGCCGCTGCGAACGTATTAAAAGGAGTAGCCTATGGAGAAGGAGTATATATCCGCCCCAACATTGCTAGATTGCGCCCCATTATAGGCACCCTTAACGCCATGCGCACGGCTTTGGCTGTAATCGGTGGGGTACACCCAAATATGAGCATAGGCAATATCTGCTGTCCAATTTTCGTATTTAAAGCCCATACCAAGGGTAACCACATCGCGGCCATTGGTGGGCATCATGAAGTCTGCGTAGTTTTCGTTGGTAACCGGTGTTTCGTGGTAATAGCCAGCGCGGAGAGTGAGCCAATCTAAGGGAGCGTATTCTGCGCTTATATTGAAGTTCCAGCCGTCGCTCCAGTTTTTATCGTTGTTAGAGTGAACTTCGCTGTCGGCAAAATAGATGTTTAAGGCATCATAAGAAGACCAACGCGTCCACACGGCACCCACTTCAAAGCTTAAATTATCTAAAGGCTTATAGGTAAGACCAAAAGCTACAGAGTCGGGCAGGTTGATGGCGCCATAAATATCGCCGTCGTGCATGGCGCCAAGGCTTGCGCTAAGGCCACCAAGGTGAGAATAATCTTGGGCATAATCGGCTGTGCCGGTGATATTCTGGCGTACTTGGCTTTTATAGGAAATACCGGCAGACCATTGCTCGCTAAATTTAGCGTGTAAGCCCAATTGGAAACCTATGCCCATGCCGTCACCTTCTAAGAATACATCGTTCTCAGGAAGGCCGGCGGCGGCAAGGTTGATTTTTTGCCCTAAGTACATGCTCATGTGCATAAGTTCAATACCCACAGAGGCAGAGAACATATCGTTGAACTTATAGGCAAAGGTAGGCACCACAGAAAATGTTTGCAGGCCAACGGTATAGACGCTGTATTTGCCAAACCAATCGTCGGCATAGGTATTACCAAGCCCAAAACGGCTGTGCACGGCAAGGCCAAGCCACATGGAATCGTTTAGCTGGTGGCTCATATAGGCATGCGGGGGAACCCAAATTTGTGTTTTACTGTTGGTGGTGTGTCCATAGCCTGAGCTTATGCTGCCATATGGGGCGTCAAAAGACATGCCCGCCATCATGTGTGTGCCTGGTAATTGCGTAATACCTGCAGGATTGTAGGCAAGAGTTGAAACATCATCGGCACGGCCAACCAAGCCGCCTGCAAGACCAACGCCGCGAGCAGACCATGTGGACATGGCAAAGCCTTCGGCAAAAGCAGTACTCACAGTGGAACACAAAAGCATTGAAACTAAGATAAAAGTGCGAAATTTAAACATAATTCCCCTCACAAAAATAGGATCGATTGTGCTGTGCTTTTATTAATGAAAGTGTCACTCACACAAAGTGACTGTTTAGAGCATATTTATAGGGTCTAGGTCAAGTGAAAGTCGCAATTTTTTTGTGCCAGTATGATGCAAAATATGGGAATAGACACTGCGTATGGCTTGCCAGTCCTGACTTTTGAGCAAGCAGTGATAGCGTTTTTGGCCGCGTAAAAGAGCAAGAGGAGCAGGTGCAGGGCCAAGTACAGTGACGCTTAACTGCTTTGCCGCTTGTTGTAAATTTTGTCGTAATTCTTGTATAATATTTGTGGCTTCCGGCAAGTCAAAGGCGTGGCTTATGCGAATGAGCCCAAGGCGCACAAAAGGCGGGTATAATCTTTTTTCTCTTCTGGCTATTTCGTCGGCAAAAAAACCTTCGTAATCGGCATCTTGTATGTATTTCCAGCAATAGTGGTTTACGTCGCGAGTTTGTATGAGCACTTGCCCTGGCTTGGTGCCACGGCCAGCACGACCTGCTGATTGTATCAAAAGCTGAAAGGTGCGTTCTGCCGCTCTATAGTCTGGCAAATTCAGGCCAAGGTCGCCGTCGGCCACCAGGGCAAGGGTTACGTTGGGAAAATGGTGCCCTTTAGAAAGCATTTGTGTGCCCACCAAGATGGGGGCTTCTTCTTTGGCAAAGGCTTGCAATATTTCTTCCATACGTCCTTCACGTTTTGTACTGTCGCGGTCAAGGCGCAAAATATCGGTAGATACAAGGGTGCTTACATATTCGGCTAATTTTTCAGTGCCTTGTCCCATGGGTAAATAATGCATACCTTTACAATGAGGGCAAATGGTGGGGAAGGAAACGCTGTAGCCACAATAGTGGCAAACAAGTTTTTCCCGTCCTTTATGATAGGTAAGGCCTATTTCGCAATGGGGGCAGCGGGCCACTTTTTGGCAATCAAGGCAATACATAAGCGGCGCATAGCCCCGCCTGTTGAGCAAAATAACTGCTTGCTCGCCTCTGGCAATGGTGTCTTTAAGGGCTTGTTCGCTTTCTGGGGCAAGGGGGGTATCGCTGCCAGCCTTGCCTGCAATGTTTACCAAGGTGATTTTGGGTAATGTGCCGCCACCCACGCGCGAAGGCAAAGCTTGTATGGGTAAATGCCCTTTTTTGGCTGCATGATAGGTTTTAATATCCGGTGTGGCAGAACCTAGCACAAGCAAGCCATTTTGTTGTTGTGTGCGAAAATGCGCCACTTCTTTGGCTTGATAAATAAGCTTTTCGTCTTGTTTATACGAGCCGTCGTGTTCTTCATCAAGGGCTATGACAGCCAAATGCGGAATGGGCAAGAAGAGGGCGGAGCGCGAACCTATGACAAGGCAGGGTTTTTGCCTTTGCGCCAATTGGCGGAAAAGTTTTTCACGGCGCCTTGGACTTTGATATCCGTGATATAGAAATGTATCTATATGGGGCAAGGCAAGGTTTGCGTCTCTTTGCAGTTTTAATGTAAGCGCCACTTCGGGAGCTAGCAAAAGCATGGATTTGCCACGGGCATGGCATAATTTTGCTAAAGCTAAATATACGGCTGTTTTACCACTGCCTGTAACGCCAAAGAGCAAATGACTTTTGCCCCCTTTTTCCGGAGTATCTAAAACTTTTTCAAAGGCCATCAAGGCATTTTTTTGGGCATCTGAAAGGCTAAAGGCTTCTTCCGGCGGTGGTAAGAGCTCTTTGTTCTGTATTTCTTCGGGGTCTTCTTCCAATGAATCTTGGGGGCGCAAGGCCACATGCCCGTGCTTGATAAGGGTGGATAAAGCTGTGGAAGCGTCATTGCCAAGGCTTCGCAAAAGGTTACGCCTTGTAATGTTGTTACCTCCGTCAAGCAAATGGTCAAGGACGGCAATTTGTTTTTTGGCCATGGGGCGTACAGGCCAAGGGGGATCTACCATGAGTTGGCAAATTTCGCTTTCGGCAGCATCGTGTTCGGGTAATAAAAAATCCGCTTGGCCTTGCAGCAATGCCGATACCAACAGGGCTCGTTCGCTTTCCGGTAAATGGCACACAGCTTTTACGCTGTATTTTTTGGGTTTTTTATCAACAAAATGGCGTATATGTATTTGCGTGCTGCGCAAGCCACTTGGCAGCATATGCCCTAAAATATCCCCTTGGCTGCGGCATTGCCGCACAGAAAGCTCATGCACCATATGCATATAATGGGAGTCGAACAAGGGGGTTTTTTCCATAATAAAGGCTAGGGGCTTTATGGTAATCCCTTCAGGAACAAGGGGGTGTTCTTGTTCTACCGCAAGCAACACTCCCACGCGCAAGCCTTTACCTAAGGGAACAGCGACGCGTAAGCCTTTTTGTAATAGATGTAGTGCTTCTTTAGGCCACCAAGGGGGTATGGCATAGGTTAGGTTGGCATAGGGAGGGGTGAGTAGGGCAATGGAACAGTACATAGTTTTTTATGAGTAGGGGGTACCTTTGTGTAAATCCAAAGGTACCCCCTGAAAAATAGTGAAAGTAGACAGCTTAATTTTGCTGTAAAATGTTTTGCAACATGCTCTTTAAATCATTGGCCAAAGCCTTATCTTGCATGGCAAAATATACGTTGGCTGTGAGGTATTCCACCCAGTCACCGGCGTCGAAGCGCTTGCCGCTCATTTTTACTGCCAACATGCCGCGCTCATGCGCAAGGCTTTGTAAGGCATCGGTAAGTTGTATTTCGCCGCCGTGGCCCGGTTGCACGTTTTCAAGATGCCTAAAAATATCGGGGGTTAATACATAGCGCCCCACAATGGCAAGGCGCGAAGGGGCTTTGTCTAAAGCGGGTTTTTCCACCATATTATTGATACGATAAACACCGGGAGAAACTTCTGTGCCGTCAATAATGCCATAGCGGTCTACTTTTTCTTGGGGCACTTCCATAACGCCGATGACAGACATTTTTTCTGCCATGGCCACATCTATGAGTTGTTGCACACCGGGGGTACCGCCAAACATAAGATCATCACCCACCATGATGGCAAAAGGTTCATAACCCACCATTTCTCTGGCGCAAAGCACAGCATGCCCAAGCCCCAATTGTTGCTTTTGGCGCACAGACATAATATTAACCATTTCGGCAACTTCACGAATCATTTTCAATTTGTCTAATTTGCCGGCGCGCTCTAAAACGTGTTCTAATTGTAAGTTATAGTCAAAGTGGTCTTCAATAACGCTTTTATCTCTGTTGGTCACAAAGACCACATCTTCAATACCCGAAGCTATGGCTTCTTCTACAACGTGTTGGATTACAGGTTTATTGTAGATGGGGAGCATTTCTTTGGGAATATTTTTACTCGCTGGCAATGATCTTGTGCCCCAACCTGCAACAGGTATTACTACCTTCCGAATTCTTTGCATGTGTGTATTCCTTTGAAGTGTCGTTTAAGTCGACAAAAGTTTTTGTACTGTTTCTGCTAAATCTTCTGCATATTTTCGAACTTTATCCTTGTGTTCACCCTCTACCATAACACGGCAAAGGGCTTCTGTGCCTGAGTAGCGCAAAAGCACTCGGCCTCGGTCTGCCAGCTCTTTTTCTACTTGTTGCTTGGCTTTTTGTAGTTCCGGCAGATCATCAAAGGGAACTTTTTTACCAACCCGAACATTGATGAGTTCTTGAGGGAAGGGGGTGAATAAGCCTGCAAGCTCAGAGAGTGAACGATTCCTCTCCTTCATATACCGTAAAATTTGCAATGCGGCAAGTAGTCCGTCGCCTGTGGTGCTGTATTGGCGGAAAATTAAATGCCCCGATTGCTCACCGCCAAACATGGCTCCACTTTTGCGCATGGTTTCCATAACATAACGATCGCCCACAGGCGCACGCAAAAGAGTAACACCGCGTTCTTTCATAAACACTTCTAGGCCCATATTACTCATAACCGTGGCCACCACAGTTTTGTGGGGCAGTTCGTCTCTTTCAAGCATGGCTAAAGCACAAAGAGCCATGATTTGATCACCGTCTAAAATATTGGAATGTTCATCCACCACTATGAGCCTGTCGGCATCGCCGTCTAGAGCAAGGCCAATGTCGGCGCGCACTTCGCGCACTTTTTCTGCTACTCTTTGGGGAAAAAGTGAACCGCAGCCGTCGTTAATATTGGTGCCATTGGGATCTGTTCCCATGGTGATGACTTCTGCCCCAAGCTCGCGCAAAGCTAAAGGCGCCACTTTATAGCTGGCGCCATGGGCGCAATCCACCACAATGCGCAAGCCATCAAGAGAAAGATGCGGCGGAAAGCAACTTTTGGTGTATACGATATAGCGTCCGCCTGCGTCTTGGATTTTTGTGGCGCGGCCCACTTTGTCCGGAGCAGGATAGGGCAATTCTTCTTTGCCATATACAAGCTCTGTCATTTTGGCTTCTAAAGCATCCGGTAGCTTAAAGCCTTCTGCATCAAAAAATTTTATGCCATTGTCATAATAGGGATTGTGTGAGGCGGAAATAACAATGCCAAGGTCGGCACGCATGCTGCGTGTTAAAAAAGATATGGCAGGAGTTGGCAAGGGGCCTGTCATGATAACATGCATACCGGCAGCGCAAAGCCCTGCTGTGAGGGCAGATTCAAACACATAGCCGGAAAGGCGCGTGTCTTTGCCTATAACAACTTTATGCATATGATTGCCACGGCGAAAAAGTGTTCCGGCTGCAAGGCCAAGGCGCAAGGCCACATCGGCAGTCATGGGGTGGGTGTTGACTTTGCCTCGAATGCCGTCGGTGCCAAATAAAGATGTGTCCATATTTTTTCCTATTCTAAATATAGTAAATTATTGCGTAAAATGTTATCTTATGCGTGTTACTGTTACATTTTCAGGGGGTGCTTTTACAATGGTCATACCATTGGCTAAAATAATACGCAAAGGCACTTGTGCCTCTTGCCCCACTTCTAACAATGGCGGAGTAACGCTCACATAGGCTTGCGCTAGATACGAAGAATTTTTGAGCAAGGCTTGGGGCAGTTCTACGGTTAAGTTCACTTCTTTTGGTTCCACTGTATAGTTGAGTTTTTCTTGAGCTTCTATGCGGATAAGGCGAGAAAGCTCAAGGCTTTTACGCTCACTGGCCACAGTATAGCTTACTTCTACACTTGTGGGAATAACAGAAATATTGGCTTCAAGCAAAGGGAGGGGAAGCTTTTCTGTATATGTGCCGGGCTCTGTTTTGGGGTCAATGCGTATGGGTAGGGGAATGTTTTTCATCTTTTTGACCACACTTTCAGGGCCGCTTACCAAGGCATTATTGGGCGATATGACCACATCTTTAACCACAAATGCCGAAGAATGGAGCGTTGTGAGCATATTGGGGGCAATGGCCACATTGCGTTCTTGAAACGTGTCTGCCACAATGGTGAGATTTGGGGGCTGTATGTCATGTATGTTATAAGCGCGAAAAGCCTTTTGCCAGCTAGGATTATTAAAAGGTATAATATTTTCACCCTTTTGTATGGAAGATAAATCCATAACGTGCACAAGCGAAGAAGGATTAAATTTATTTACTAAGGCTTCCGGGCCGCTTAAGCGCACATTAATTTCTTTAATAAGTCCATCGACGATAATAAGATCTTTGGGAATGTTTTTATAATCTATGCGCACTTCCACCTGTATATCCACCGTGTTTCTGACGGTGACAGTGTACCACAAAGCACAAGCCATAATTAAGGATAATATAAAAATGGAAGGGCTAAAATTTTTAAGTATATTATAACGCATGGCTGATAACCTGTGTGAGTTTTGTGCCGGTTAATGGAGGCGTGAATTCACCCTTGGTGGCTACGCAAATTTCACCGCGTTCTTCAGAAACCACAATGGCAAGGGCGTCAGTTTCTTCGGTAATGCCAAGGGCGGCACGGTGCCTTGTACCAAAATTTTGCCCGGGCACAATGGCCAGCGGCAAAATACAACCGGCGGCAGAAATTTTGCCTTTGCTGATAATAATGGCGCCGTCGTGCAGGGGGGAGTTTGGAAAAAATATATTTGTTAAGAGTTTACGTGAAATGATTGCATTGATGGCTATGCCTTCTTGACGTATCATATCTCCTAAGGGAAGGCTGCGCTCTATAATAATGAGTGCACCAATGCGCAAACGCGCCATATCAACACAAGCAGACACAAGCTCTTCTATGGCGTCAGGCTCTATATGGGATTTACGACCAAAATAGCGGGCACCGATTTGGCCAAGGAGCTGGCGTAGATCTTTTTGAAAAAGCACAATAACCACTAAAAAAAGTGAATCTGTTACATTGCGTAAAATCCAGGTGGTGGTATACAGCTCTAATTTGTCGGATACAAAAAAAAGCGCCATAAGCAAGCCAAGGCCAAGGGCTGCGGCAAAGGCCCTTGTGCCTCTGAATATTTTTATGATTTTGTATAAGACAATGGTGATTATAAAAATGTCCAGAAAATCGCGCCAATCAATGTGTTGCTGGAATATGGTGAAATCAAACATGCACTTTCCTTAACAGACTGCCTAAAAGTATAATCTGCTGTTATGTAATACCCTTGGTCATAAATGTTTGTACCAGTTGCAGAGTATGTACCGTATCCTGCACATGGTGTACCCTATGTAATGCAATGCCTAGTTGCGCCAAAAGAGCGGTAACTGTTTGTGTTCCTTGAGCTCTTGCTTTTGTGTCAGCAGGGGCAAGACGCAAAATTCCTTGTAAAAAAGACTTCATGGAAAGCCCCATAAGTATGGGACGCCCCAAGGCCTTAAGCTTTGTTATATTCTGCAATATATATACATTTTGTTCAAGACTTTTGCCAAAGCCAATACCGGGATCGAGCACAATATGTTCTTCGGGTAAGCCCGCTTGTACTAATCTGTTCATATGTTTTTCAAGAAAAGAGTAGATATCATCAACAACATCAGTGTATTGCAGGTTTTTTTGCATGATTTGCGGTTTATCTTTGCTGTGCATAAGAACATAACCCGGTTTATGTGACACTATAATGTCAAAAAGTTTGGGGTCAAAAAGGCAGGCTGAAATGTCGTTAATAATATGTGCGCCGTGCAAAAGGGCAGTTTCTGCCGTTTGGGCGTGGTAGGTGTCTATAGAAATATAGGGGCTTGTTTGACCCGTGTTTTGGGCTTTTTTGCAGGCTTTTATGAGTGGTTTGAGCACAGGTATGAGGCGTTTTTGCTCAAGTTTTGGGCATACCGGTTCAGCGCCCGGGCGCGAAGATTCTGCTCCAAGGTCAAGAATATGTGCGCCTTCTTGCCAAAGCTGCAGGGCATGTTGCAAGCCGCCGGTGGGGTTTGCGTGCTCACCGCCGTCAAAAAAAGAGTCCGGAGTCAGATTGACTATGCCCATAATCCCAAAGGGGAGAGGCGTAAATACCTCTCCCCCATGTAGTTTCCAAGTTTGCAATAAATGATTCCTTTTTATTATATAACGCTTGGTCGTACGTCCTGTGTTTTTTATTCTTTATTTTCCTTAGGCTTTTCGTCACCAAAAGTATTTTTTGGGCTTTCGTCATCCTTGGGCGTATTCTCTTCATGCATAGTATTTTGCTCAGAGCTTTCTTGCTCTTGACCATTATCTTCTTCTAATATGAACTCTTGGTCGTCCTTTGCAGGGCTTTCCTTTGTTTCTTCTATTTCCATGGGTGGCAAAGGTTCATCGTTCATGAGCAGCTCAATATCATCGCCCGTAATGGTTTCGCGCTCAAGCAAGGCTTCGGCCATGGAGTGCAAATATTTAATATTTTCTTCCAAAAGTTCGCGGCATTTGGTGCGGGCTTCATAGACAATGCGCTTTACTTCGCTGTCTACCAAGCGGGCAGTTTCATCGCTAAAGTTTTTATTTTGCACCCATTCGCGCCCAATAAAAACTTCTTCGCCCGTTTCGCCAATGGCTAAAGGCCCCACAGCGTCGCTCATGCCCCATTCGCAGACCATTTTGCGCGCCATGCGTGTTACGCGCTCAATGTCATTGCTGGCACCTGTGGTAATGTCGTCAAATATGATTTCTTCGGCCACACGCCCACCAAGTAATATTATAAGATTATTCAGTAAATAATTTCTTGAATAGCCGTGCCTGTCTTCTTCCGGCAATTGCATGGTCACACCAAGGGCGCGACCGCGCGGAATAATGGTGACCTTGTGCACAGGATCTGTTTTTGGCAAAAGCTTGGCAGCCAAGGCGTGCCCTGCTTCGTGATAGGCCGTAATGCGCTTTTCTTCATCTGAAAGAATAAGGCTGCGTCTTTCACGCCCCATAAGTATTTTGTCCTTAGCGTATTCAAAATCTTGCATGACCAAGAATTCTTTGTTGATTTTAGCAGCTTGCAATGCCGCTTCATTGACAAGATTTTCAATGTCTGCGCCGGAAAAGCCGGGAGTGCCGCGCGCTAAGGTGTCAAGGTTCACGTCATCACCAAGAGGGGTGCGACGGGTATGCACTTCAAGAATGCGCCGGCGCCCTTTAAGGTCTGGTGTGGGCACAACCACTTGGCGGTCAAAGCGACCGGGACGTAAAAGAGCAGGGTCAAGCACGTCCGGGCGGTTGGTGGCCGCAATCAAAATAACGCCTTCGTTGGACTCAAAGCCGTCCATTTCCACAAGAAGTTGGTTCAGTGTTTGTTCGCGTTCGTCGTGTCCGCCACCAAGGCCGGCACCACGTTGCCGTCCCACAGCGTCGATTTCGTCAATGAATATAAGACAAGGAGCGTGTTTTTTGCCTTGGGTAAAAAGATCGCGCACACGCGATGCCCCCACACCCACAAACATTTCCACAAAGTCAGAACCGGAGATGGAAAAGAAAGGAACGCCCGCTTCGCCCGCCACAGCTCTGGCAAGCAAAGTTTTGCCCGTTCCGGGAGGGCCCACCAAGAGCACACCCTTGGGGATACGCCCACCAAGGCGGGTAAATTTTTTGGGATTTGATAAAAATTCAACAACTTCTGAAAGCTCGTCCTTGGCTTCGTCAATACCTGCCACATCTTCAAAGGTCACACGGCCTTGTTCTTCGTTTAAAAGTCTGGCACGCGAACGCCCAAAGCTCATGGCCTTGCCGCCGCCGCCTTGCATTTGGCGCATGAAGAAAATCCACACCCCAATAAGCAAGAGCATGGGGAACCAAGATACAAGCAAAGTCATATACCAGGGCTGATCATCAAGGGGTTCAGCCTTAATGCTGACCTTTTTTTCCATAAGGCGATTAATAAGGTCGCCATCGGCAGGGGCATAAGTTTGTACGCTTTTACCTTGAATATCAAGCCCTGTGAGGGTGCGGCCTTGTATATTCACAGCTGTAATATCGCCGGCATCAACTTTTTGTAAAAATTCGGTATAAGATACAGATTGGCTTTGCGATTGCGGTTGTTGAAACATGTTAAAAAGCATGACCATGGCCAAAGCAATAATGGCCCACAAGGTCAGGTTACGCGTAAATTGATTCAAAATTGCCTCCAAAAATAATATAAAAAGTATGCTTTGTTTTTAACGTGGCGTACTTTTTGCGCAGATTTTTATGATAGCATAATACATTGTGCCATGAAGTGGGGCCATGCATTGTGCTGTATTGTCATAACGATTAACCAGAAGTAAAATAAGACGTGTTGCCATATTTGGCAATGTGTTAATGGGCTATAATGAGAGAAAAAATAGACTTTTTTTATAAAACAGTTTTTTAGTATACGGAGAAAAAATATATTTATTTTGAATTATAAATGGTTGCGTGTATTTTTATATTTTTTTGCCATAAAAAATAAAAAACAGTTGACAGTTTGGGGGCACTTCATATAGACATCTTCTTGCGCGGGCAGTTAGCTCAGCTGGTAGAGCGCCGCCCTTACAAGGCGGATGTC
>CAYJGS010000013.1:0-20579 GCA_964369505.1 uncultured Desulfovibrionaceae bacterium
TTCCGGCGCCACTTCAAAGTGCAATTTGTCCATCATGGACAACACTTCCTTGTTTTGCAGGCCCGATTCATGCACTTGCAAAAAGCCCACATCGCCGTGCACCAAGGCCGAAGCCACAGGCCAAGCAATGTTATATTGCGCCTCATCGGCTGTTTGAGGAATTTTTTTGCTCAGCTGAGCTGCAGAATCAAAGGTATACACAGACACCTTTTTCACATCTTCATAGCCAAAGCCATGTTCTTGCATAAGGTCAATGCAAGCTTTGATGGGCTGATGCGCCCAACGGCAACACGTATAGGGCTTAAAGTACAAGCGCATTACCTCATACTCTGTGCCAAGGCTGTCAATATGCCCTTTATACGGCGCGGTTTCCAGCAAGTGCCCATAACCTGTGCTGCCAGCAAGAGTTTCTAAAAGAGCACAAGCCCCCACCAAGGCTCCAAAGGGCACTCCGTCCTTATTCATGGAGGGATATTGCACAGAGCGCATGACGGGCGTTAAAGGCGCGTGAAATTCTGCTATGGAAAGAGCATTATTGAGTTGTTTTTGGTTTACTCCATACAATCTTCCCATACCCGCTGCCGTGCCAAAGGCGCCATAGGTTCCTGTGCTGTGCAAATAACCATAATGGTCTTGCACAGCCATACCACACCGTATGGCCACTTCATAAGCCATCACAAGAGTGGTTATAAATTCACGGTAACTTACATTTTTTTCTAAAGCCGCGGCCAATATGCCGGCCACAAAGCTTGTGCCCGGGTGCCCTTTGATCATATTGTGCCCATCGTCAATATCAAAGGAGTTGGAAGCATGGCTCATGGCCACAGTGGAACCGAGCACGCCAAAGCTTTGCTTTGCCCCCACCACAGGCACAGAGCCTTCTTTATAATGCTGTTCGGCCATGCGCAATCCCACTTTGAACTGCTCTCCCCTACTGCCCAAAAGTAAGGCTAGCAAAAGGTCTATGCCGCACACCTTGGCTCTTTCTTGCACAATTTCTGGCAAGTCTTGCCAAGTGGTATTGAGAACAAAGTCTTCTAACCTATAATCTGTATTAAATTGATATTGCACTAGCAAAGCTCCTTAACATGCGCATTAAAAATCTTGATGAAGAACATTTTGTGCAGAGGACTTATGCCCTCTGCACAATACATTTAACAATTAACGATTATATACGCCGTTATTAAGGTAATCTAACAACTCTTCCTTGCTCATATTGTCAATGCCAAGGTAAGCGAGATTGTACTTACCTTCTTTAAAGAAGTTCTTTTTGTGCATGGCGCCGCCAAGAACAATCATGGAGTCAATAACAGGCGTTGGCACACCATATTGCACACCAAGTTCATGATAAATTTTGCAACCTACGGGAATATCTTCGGTAAGATAACGGTGATGGATGCTGTTTGGCCCCACATTGCCTTCGGTAGAAGGCTTATCAAGCGGGAATACCACATTGTCATTACCGTCTTTATCAAGCCCCATATATTCTTGAGTAAGTACACTGCGGCGAGAGAAGAAGGCTTCGTATTTATAATTAGGAGCGCCCACGCCAATGGCTTTGGCAAGAGCTTTTTCTTCTTCATAGAATTGATATTGCACTTCGCAAATGGAGGGGCAAAGACCGTGGCAATACATGGAATAGGTATTTTTGTCATAGCCGCCAAAAATAACACCCCAGTTTTCCATGGTAGACACACCCAAAATGGTGGCTGGCACGTGGATAACAGGGTTGATATTGGCAAAACCGATATCAAGCACAGTGTTGCCGGTTTCCACGCCATCGCCTTGGGTTACTGCATCCATGCAAGGCAAATATTTGGTGGATTCCATAAAGGCATCGTTATCGGCCATGGGAAGCGCTGCACCGCGCAAAGTGATGGCGCGGTATTTTGCTGCCACATGGGGGAATATAAATTTGCCCACCGTTTCCACACGTGTGCCGTATGGAGCGGAAGACCAACCACCAATAATAACTTTTTTGGTGCAACCCATTTCACGCATGAGTTTGCGCAAAATAAGGCTCGCGTAGTTATCGGTGAAAATATGGATAACTTGGCCGTCTTCTAAAAGAGGCACCAGCTCACGGAAAAATGGCTCATGCGCCATGGCAGGTGCGCCCACCACAATGAGGCCGGCACCTTTCACAACATCGGCCATATTGCTGCTTACCACATCAAAATAGCATTTACCGGAGCGCTCAAAGCCGTATAGGTTACGTTGTATGCCATCAAAAAGCATGCCTGTTTTATCTAAGTTCGCAAGGGTTTGCTCAGCAAAGGGCATCATGTCGTACAAACGAACTTCACGTCCTGCAAGCTTCATGTCTGCGGCACAAGTTTTACCAACAGCTCCACCACCCAAAACTGCAATAGGCATATCTTTCAAATATTCCATATTAGCCATTTCAAATTCTCCCAGTACTATAACGTACATAAATATTAAATAAAAATCTCACACTCAAGTCCCAAACTTAAGTGTTGCGTATTTTGTAGACTTAGATATAAAATTTGTAAAACGAATTATTTTAATTGTATCAATCGAAAATATTGATTAAAGGAGTGTATATGGAATTCAGAAATTTAGAAGCTTTTCTAAAGGTGGCAGAGCTCAAGCATTTTACCAATGCTGCCGAGCAATTAGGCTATGTACAATCCACCATAACTTCGCGCATACAGCAATTGGAAGAAGAGCTAGGCACACCACTTTTTGAACGCATAGGTAAAAAAATAATACTCACGCCGGCCGGCGAAGAGCTTCTTGTATATGCCAATCAAATTGTAGGGCTTTGTGAAGAAGCCAAAGAAGTGGGCCGCGAAGATAAAGCTCTTGGAGGTAACATAAAAATAGGCACAGTGGAATCGCTCTACACTACGCATATATGGGATTTTATTCACGATTTCAAAAAAGCATTTCCGCGGGTCACCTTAACCATACGCATAGGGACAGGACGAGATTTGCTGCACTTATTAGGGAACAATGAGCTGGACGCCGTTTTTATGTTGGATGAGCACAATATAAAATCTTCTTTCAAACAAGTATTTTCCTTACCCACAGACATTGTTTTTGTGACCTCAAGCCAAAACCCTTTATGTCAAAGCCAACACCTCAGCTTGGCTGAAGTGTTGCGTGCGCCCCTTATTCTCACCGAAAGGCACAGCCTATACCGTAATTCGCTCACAGAAGTTGCAGAAGCGCGCAATTTATCCATCATTCCTTCCTTAGAAGTGAACAATACCAGCGCCATTATTCAATTACTCAAAGACGGCATGGGAATTTCGTATTTGCCAAGCTATAGCGTACAAAAGTCCATAAGCAAAGGCAAATTATCCATTTTACACTTGCAAGATGTTGAGCCGGTCAAATTCTTGGTTCAGCTTGTGTATCATAAAGGAAAGTGGCTCAGCCGCCCTTTGCAGACTTTTTTGGACATGCTTACCAAGCACGTTACGCCCGACTTATAATAATCCATGCCATACCCATAAGCAAGACGGCATAGGCACGCTTATTGCGCAAGGCAAGCACTGCCCCCGTTAATCCCATGCCATAAAGTATGGGCCAACTCAAACCCGGCACCAAGGGCAGAGCGTGTATATTTTGCATAAAAGAAAAAAGCGTGTGCAAAACCACAAAACACGCTAAATACAACAAAGCATAGCTCCAAAGCGTGCGCCAAAAGGCACTGGCTATAACCATATCGGGGGCAATGCTTGTTTCACTATGGCTTACATGTTTGCCCTTGGGGGTATTAGGTGCCTCAAGAGAACATTCTGCCCAAACTTGCACTCCCTTAAGCAACATGTCGTTTTGCCGTCTTTGCCATTTCTCTAGCCATGAAGCCGTATGGGCCAAGATCACACAAAAAAGCAAAGGTATGCCCAATTGCATGGGTTCTTGCCAACCATGCAATAAGCTTAAAGAAAAAAGTAAAATAAAGGATAATGTGCCGGAAGGCGGCACCAAGGCGCCAAGACGCAAAAAATCTAACCAGAATAATTCTAAAACCATGCCCAAGGACAAAGCCAATGTAAGCTCGCCCGAAAGCAAACCCAATATAAAGGCACTGACTAAGGGCCGCTCAAAAAGGCCCATATTAATACTGGAACGGGCTAAACTTGCCAGCACAAAAAAAAAGCGCCGACCAAACCTATAAGCCAAGGACTCAAGAAAAAAGAATCAGGAGAGAAGTTCATGTAATTCTCGATTTTTTTCTGTGGGAACGGAACGAAAATCCACCGCTATTTTTTCTGACAATTGCTGCAAAATACGAATTTCTGCATCGGTAACAGCCACATGCGGTAATAATTGTTTTTTCCCCTCAGCATAGTGCAAATTACCCACATTTAAACGACTTACAGGAATATTAAGAGCAAAAGCTCTGGCCGCATCTTCACAATGCTCAAGCAACACAAGAATTCTTTCATGAGCATAAGTCTGCAACACATGGGGTAATTCCTGCAAGGATACAAAATGTATAGGCACACGCTGCGGTACCGCAAGACTGATAATCTGTTGGCGCAAGGCATCTTCGGCCAAAGCATCATTGGCCACCACCAAATGCTTAGCGCCAGTATAGGGAAGCCACGCTTCTATAACTTGCCCGTGCACCAATCTATTATCCACGCGGATAAAAGGCATATCTATTTAGCCTCTTTTTTTTGTGAAAGCACATCACTTGCCACCACAATACCGCTTTTTCCGGCCTCACCTGCCAATTGGGCCAAGCGCTGCAATTCTTCATTTCTTGAACCAAAAACCTTTAAAGCCATAGGCAAATTCACACCTGTGACCACTTCTACCTTATGCTTGGCAAGTAAGGCCAAGCTCAAATTAGTGGGAGTACCGCCAAACATATCGGTAAGAATAATCACACCGGCACCCTTATCAAGGCGAGAAGCCGCATCTTCAAGGCGCTGCACAATTTCGCTCACTTCTTGAGTTGCGTCCACTTTAATGGAAGAGCAATCCGTAAGAGTGCCCAAAATAAATTCTGTGGTGCGCAAAATACTTGCGCCATAATCGCCGTGCGCCACCACTATAATACCCACTTGGCTTGTTGTATCCTCAGCCATAATACACTCCACTACCCCAAGCTCAGGTGCCTGTGCTCCAATGCAGCCACATACCCGGCTTGTTTAATAATTTTATACATATGTTCAGCCGTGGCCACAGAACGGTGTTTGCCGCCCGTGCACCCTATGGCCAAAGTATATCTATAACGCCCCTCAGCTTCAATGAGCGAAAGGCAAAATAACATAAAATCTTTAAATTGCCGCAAAAATTTCTGCTCCAAATTCCCACCGAAAACATAATCCACTATGGGAGCGTCTTGCCCTGAAAGGGGGCGTAAGTCTTTTTCAAAATGTGGATTTGGCAAAAAGCGCACATCAAATACCGTATCTGCTTCTTTGGGTACACCATACTTAAAACCAAAAGATACAACATTTACCTTGAGTGTATGTACGCCGCTTTGCACTTTATCCCAGCGCTCTTGCACCACACGCCGCAAATCATGGATAGAATAATTGGTGGTATCTATAACCAGATCTGCCATATGCTTAAGTCCTTGCACATGTCTTTGTTCTGCAACCAAAGCCATTTCTAAACCAAGGCCTTGGCGCTCATATGGGTGTGGCCTTCTTGTGGTGGCATAACGGCGCAAAAGCTCCGTTTCCTGCGCTTCTACAAAAACCATAAAAGCATTGGCACCCAAGGCAAATAATTCCTGCATGGCTCGACTCATATCTTCGGTGGGAGAAGAAGAATCCACATGCACAGCCATGGCCACGCCACGATAATGCTGCATAGAAGCATCGTGCATCATGCCGGCCATGCTCATAATAAGCCCCATGGGCAAGCCTTCTACCGTAAAATAACCAAGATCTTCAAAAACGCGCAGAGCCGTGCTTTTTCCACCACCAGAAAGCCCTGTAATTATAATAACTTCCAGAGGTGTTTTTTCAAAAGAGCCTAAGCCTTGCGGCAATTTTTGCATGCGATACGCTCCTGCATATGAAGACCTTTGCATAATACATTATGCCAGAGTGTTGACAAAGTCTTCTGGGGGAAAACCTTTTGTGGACAAAAGCCCCCAATCTGAGTGGACCCCAGACCCCCTTTCCAAAAAAACTTTAATGGCGGCAATAGATTATCCCAAAAATACAAGCATTGCCACATCTTGAAACTTTTACATAATACATTGTGCAAAGCTTTCACATTAAAAAACCCCTTGCCACCGTAAAATGACAAGGGGTAACTTGCATTATACTATAGGGTCAATAAGGCCGTATTCTCCATTGGAGCGGCGATACACCACATTGATACGTTGGTTTTCTTCGTGCAAGAATACAAGAAACTCACTGCCCACAGATTCCAATTGCAAGATGGCTTCATCAAGCGCCATGGGCTTTGGTTCAAAGCGACGTGTGCCCACATGGCCTTCGTCACTTTCGCCACCAAAGTTATACGTATACACTTCAACCTTGGCATCGCGAGCTTGTCTGTGATGTTTTTTCAAGCGCGAAACATGTTTTTTAATCTGCGCTTCAAGCTTATCCAAAACCAAATCGATGGAAGAATACATTTCTTCCGTTTGCTCTGTGGCTGTTAACGAAAGGCCTTCGCCCGAAACGCGCACATCGCATTTATGCCGAAATTTATCTAAACTTAAGTTTACCTGGACATCAAGACCGGAAGCCTTGCCAAAAAAACGGCCAAGCTTTTCAAAACGGCGGCGTGCATAACTCTTTAAATGCTCAGATGGTTCAAAATTCTTAAACGTGAAGGCAATATTCATAAAAAAACCTCCTTAGATCTTAGTACACAGCATGTGTACTACAGGGCATATACGCGCATCTTGGCAAAAACTAAAAATGCTCTTTTCTACGAGAAGACGAAGCAATATCCATAGCCGTTCGATATTTTGCCACTGTTCTGCGCGCAATATTCACTTTAAGGTGCTCTTTAAGCAATTCCCCAATGCGCTCATCGCTCAAAGGGCTTTTGGAATCTTCTTCGGTGATGAATTTTTTGATGAGGGCTTTAACACTTTCCGACCCCACCTGACTACCGTCATCCAAAGCAAGAGCACTGTTAAAGAAAAATTTTAATTCATATGTTCCGTGTGGTGTTGCCACATATTTGCTGGTGGTAATGCGACTTACGGTAGATTCGTGCATGCCGATATCGTCTGCAATATCTTTAAGAATAAGCGGCGCAAGCTGCGTTACGCCTTCGTCAAAAAAAGGCCTTTGGTACTTGATAATACTTTCAACTACCTTATACAGGGTACGTTGCCTTTGGTAAAGGCTTTTTATGAGCCAAGAAGCCGCGCGCATTTTTTCGCTGCAATATTCTTTATCCGCATCAGACATGCCCACAAGATTTTCTTCGCCCATGGTTTCCGACAATTGCAAATGCGGCAAACCATCATCATTTAAGATAATAACAAAATCTCCGGCATATTTATACACAAAAACATCGGGGCTCACAAATGTGGGTTCATCACCCCCAAAGGAAGCACCGGGCAAAGGCTCTAATGATTGGATAATATCTAAATATTCGCGCAAATCTTCTTGGGTAAGCTGAAATTTGCGCATAAGCGGTTTATAGCGCTTATTTTCTAAATCTTCTAAATGTTCGGTCACCAAGGAAACCAAGATGGGATCTCTATCATAGCGCAAATTGCGCAATTGCACCATAAGACATTCTTGAGGCGAACGCGCCGCCACCCCAACAGGATCAAAAAAGTGGATATACTCTAAAACAGTCTCCACTTCATTTTCTTCAGCGTTCGCTGTTTGGGCAAGTTCTGCTGTGCTCATCTGCAAATAACCGGAAGAAGACAAATTGCCTATGATAATTTCGCCAATATCTTTTTGCGCATCGCTTAAAGAAGAAAGGCGCAATTGCCACAAAAGGTGCCCTTCCAGCGAAGGTTTTTCGGCATAGCGAGCCTCGAAAGGGGTTATGTCTTCATAAGCTTCAAATTCACGGCTTTGCACATTACGCGGCGTGCTTGCAAATTCGCCAAGGTAGTCTTCCCAATCGGCATCCTTGGCTAAATCTTTGTCATATACTTGTTCTTCGGTGCTTTGCGAGCGAACTTCATTTTGCTCTTCGCCGCTTGTATCTTCAAAACCTTCTTCTAAAAAAGGATTTTCTAAAAGTTCACGTTGCACCGTTTCCACAAGCTCTAAGCGAGACAATTGCAAAAGTTTTATGGCCTGCTGCAACTGCGGTGTCATAACTAATTGTTGTGCAAGTTTTATTTGCTGCCGAAGCTCCAAAGCCATATAAAAAACCCTTTATTAATCAAATGGATGTTAAAGCATAGTAAACTTTGCCATAGCGCTTACAAATACTGTGCCATAACCTTGACAAACTTGCAATAGATTAAAGAAATATGATGAAAAAAATACATTCCCCATATCAAATCCCAAAAAACTTGAGCATAAGACTATAAATTTTCTAGACTTTTCCAGCCCCCTTGGCACCATCTCTGCAATATATAGCTTCAAGAGAGCTCGGATGCGGCAAAATTTTCCTCGTGCAAATAATATTTTTTTAATTCTGCATAGTTTGTCTGCTTATAAGGCCAAGTAAAATAGCCGCAGCTTGTGCCACATTTAAAGAATTGAAGGAATTGTGCATGGGAATGTGCACCATGTGCGAGCACCTTTTGGCAATCCCCGGGCGAAGCCCCTTGCCTTCATTGCCAAGCACAAGCACAGCGGGAAGTGGCACATCATTTTTAAAAGCATTTATTGTATTTGCAGCGCCTTTTTGGCCAAGACCTGTGCCGATAATGGTCAAGCCAGATTCTTCGGCTTCGTCCAAAGCATGGCCTAAATTGGTGGCATGCACAATGGGGAGATTGTCTAAGGCACCGGCAGAAGCTTTTCTGGCCGCGTCCCCCAAATAGGCGCTGTTGTGTTTTGGCAGCAAAAGTCCGGCACCGCCCAAAGCGTATAAGGTGCGGGCAAGAGTTCCCACATTGCCGGGGTCTTGCACTTGGTCAAGAGCCACAACTACAGGCAAATGGGCTGTGGGTACTGCTGCTAACAATTCAGGAAGGTTTGTGCGCATGAGTGCACCAAGGCGGGCGATAACCCCTTGGTGCTGCGCACTGCACATGCGGTCAAGCACGTGCCCTTCCACCAGGGAAAAACGTATACTTGCGGCACGGCAAAGATCAAAAATACGCGCCACATCTGCAGAACGTAAACCTTTTTTAATATACAGCGTGTCCACACGCTCAGGGTGTGATTCCAAAAGTTCCAGCACAGGCTTAATGCCCGGCAATACAGGTGAAGAATCTTTTGTTGACGATGGTTTCATGCTCTATCCCCATAATGTTTGTTGGCTCATGTTTTACTGTGAATACATAACCGGTGTTCTTTAGGCACCACAGTTGGAGTAGATATGTCAAGTAAACTCTTTACTACCATACTAAATAAAAATTCCGGAAGGCTTATACTTTCTGTATTTTTACTCAGTTTCATGCTCAGTGGTTGCGGCAGCAAAAGCTCGTCCGTCAGCCCCAAAAGCAGCGCCTATAATAGCGCCAAAGACGGTATAAAACTTACAGCCAAACAACAGGAAATTTTTAACCGTACCGGACAATTAGATAAAAACATACCCAAAAAAGGTCTTCCGGCTGTGGCAAGACAATACAGCCATTTCTTGAACAAAGGGCGCACCACCATGAGTGTTTTTTCGCAACGCTCAGAAAACTATCTTGGCCACGCCAAAGAAGTTTTTCGTAAAAACGGCATGCCGGAAGAATTGGCCTATATAGCCATTGTGGAAAGTGGCTATAATACAGGCGCCAAATCTCATGCCGGTGCCACTGGTGCTTGGCAATTTATGCCCTATACAGGCACAAGCTATGGCTTAAAGCGCGATTGGTGGATTGATGAGCGCCTTGATCCTTATAAATCCGTCGAAGCTGCCGCCACCTATTTAAAAAGATTACACGGCTATTTTGACGATTGGCTTTTGGCCATTGCCGCCTATAATGCCGGCGAAGGCAAAATTGGCCGCGCCCTTAAAGGCACAGGCGCCAAGGATTTTTTCACCTTGGTGGAACGCAATCATCGTTTAAGCGAAAAAGCGCAATTGCGCAAAGAAACCATAGATTATGTACCGCGCGTTTTGGCTGTCACCAAAATTATGCGCAACTTAGGCCCCTTGGGCTTTAATACCGTACACCTTGATAAAGACCCTGAACACACACGCGTTACCATAAAACCCGGCACAGATTTAAAGGCCATGGCCAAAGTTACAGGTACATCTTGGGAAAAATTTAAAGAAGACAATAGAGCCCACTTGCGCTATGTAAGTCATGCTAAGCACGAAACCTATGTGTATGTGCCGCACCATATGCGCAAAGCTGCTGAAAGATATGTGCAAAATGGCAAAAGTGTTTATGCATGGAATTATGTAACCGCGCCCTCTTCCATGAAATGGAGCACCCTTAGCAAAAAAACCGGCGTTCCCGTGGCAGCCTTGCAAGCGGCAAACCCTAAATACAGTTCCATTCGTGCCGGCGCAAAATTACGCATACCCGCAGGCCCTGGCGTAAAAAAACCTACTTTCACCGCCGTTGCCAGCAAAAGCTCGCGCAAACCCAAGGTGGCTAAAAGCTCCAAGACCAAAAGCGTTAAAAGTAATGCAAGCCAAAAAACCTATACTGTAAAAGCCGGTGAATCTGTGCTTGGTATTGCCATAAAGCACGGCACCACCATGGATAAGCTTATGAAAGCCAACAATCTCACCTCTGCCAACAAAATACGCATTGGGCAAAAACTCATTATCCCAAGCGGTGGCAAGGCTGTGGCAGAAAAGCGCACCCACACCGTACGCCCCGGCGATACATTTTGGGCCATTGCGCAAAAGTACAATTTAACAACCAACGAACTGTTAAAGCTGAATAAAAAAAGCAAGAGCGCCACATTGCGCCCTGGGGATACTCTTTTAGTATCCATGCGCTAAAACAATAGGCCGTTGAAAAAGCACCATCTGCAGAGCCTGTCCTGAGGAGCCGCTAGGCGACGTGAGGATCAAATGACTTTTTTGTTCGTTGCATGGGC
The DNA here is from genome assembly GCA_964369505.1 of uncultured Desulfovibrionaceae bacterium. Taxonomy (GTDB): domain Bacteria; phylum Desulfobacterota; class Desulfovibrionia; order Desulfovibrionales; family Desulfovibrionaceae; genus CAYJAD01. The sequence goes on from CAYJGS010000013.1 coordinate 11,091, forward strand.
CATAAGAGCCCAATGCTTCCTCAAAAAAAGCCATTTTCCTTGCATCTGGCACTTTTTGAACGGCCTTTTTAATTTCGATATTTCAGCACTCTACCGAAAAACCGCTACATTTACTTTTATCGCAAGCTCTTAAATAAAATTCACATCAGCATGCGCCCCATGCCATACGACAGAGCGATAAATTTCCGGCACAGTATCACCTTCGGTGCTTATGCAAAGAACCGTAGAGTCCGCAGTAAGCCCCATGCTCTCGCGTGTATTTTCTGCCGCCTCTTCTGTCATAAGCCAATGCACCAGCCCCGTGGTACATGCGCCAGATTCTCCCGCAACTATGGGTATATCGCCTTGCAAGGGTGCGGCAAGTATGCGCATGCCATTGGCGGCCATATAATCGGGGCATGAAAAATACCCTGCAGCATAGTCGCGCAATATGGGCCATGATTGTATGCAAGGTTTGCCACAAGCAAGCCCTGCCATGAGCGAATGCAAATCGCCACCTACCGTATGCGCCATGCCATCCCCTGCCACAGCAGATGTGTATATACACGCCGCCGTATGCGGCTCCATAATATAGCACCGAGGCGCTTTTTCCCCTAAAACAGCATGAAAAAACGCCACCATAGCCGCCGGAAAAGACCCCACACCCGCTTGTAAGAATACATGGCTTGGCAAAGTATCAAGAGCCTGCATCTGTTCCAAAGCTTCTAAAGCAAGCGTAAGGTAGCCTTGCTTAATCCAAAGGGGAATTTCTTCATAACCTTCCCACGCCGTATCTTGCATAAGAATATGCCCGTATTTTTGCGCCTCTTCCCATGTTCTGGCTACAGTTTCATCGTAATTCCACTCTGTCACAGTGCATGATGCGCCAAGGTCAGTAATATTTTTCACACGCCCCGCAGCCGAGCCGTGCGGCATAAAAATACTTGCTTTTTGTTGTAGCTTTTGGGCTGTCCACGCCACTCCGCGACCGTGATTGCCATCGGTGGTGGAAGTAAAAACCAAATCTCCCAGTTTTTGGCGTGTGCTTGTATCACAAAGGTATTCCGCACTCATCTTAGAAAAATCTTCTTGCAACACTTTTGCCAAATACCGCCCCATGGCGTGCGATGCTCCAAGAACTTTAAAGGCTTTTAAGCCAAAGCGCGTGGACTCATCTTTAAGATAAAAATTCTTTAAGCCAAAATATTTTGCCAATTGCGGTAAAGAATGCAAAACCGTAGGGCTGTATTCTGAAAAAGATTGATGATACTTTTGCACTTCTTGAGCTTTTTCAAAGCTAAAATGTGCTATATTCTCTTCCAAATCTAAAGAGCTATACACTTTTTTGGGAGCATTATTATGAAAAAGTACGGGCATGTTTTCTCCTGCTATATAGAATTCTCAATTAATTCTAACATTTTTTACAAAAACATGCAAATATTCAAAATATCTTTTCGCCTAAAAAACAGCATCCACAGCGCTTTTAAAACATCTATAATTTTAATATTTTAAAGTTTATTTATAAAACCTCTTGATTAAATATAGCTTTTCTCTAGACAAAAAGGCTTTAATAGTTTAATGGTTAAGATATGTATTAACAATTTTAACCAGATAGGGGGATGCCATGTCTGCCGTTGAAGCAAGACCAATACCAAATTTGCGTGAACTTGGAAGCGAAGAAATTAGTGAATTAACTATGAAAATGATTCAATACCAAAGACAAGGACGTTATTTAGACGCTGAAGCCCTCGCAAATGAAGTGCCACTCTTGGCAGGTGTAGCAAATGTTATGAAAGAGCAAATGGGCATTGACGCTCTTATCAGATCCGGCAAAAATTTGTCCTTAGCTGTTAAGACTTATGGCCCAGGTTGGCTTGAAAGCTAAAATTCACTGAAAAAGTACCATATACTTCGTCAGTAATAAAAATTTAAAAAGCCTTGCTTTTACATGGAGCAAGGCTTTTTGTAATTTTTATAATAATCATAGCTTTTTTTCAATATTATCAGTATCATTTATTTGATAAAAAAGGGCTATTGGGCTGACGGCTTTGGTAGGCGGTAATCCTTCTAGATAAAAATCAGACACTTTGTTTGAAAGCATGTGTAAGCCACCCGTAATACTTTCTTTAGGTAAAAAATTTTGCGTGTTTTCTACATGCTCACACAAGGCTATCATCTGTAAAGGGATAGGATATACGCCAAATTTGAAAAGTAAACTTTTTTGCTTTTCGTGTAAATTTTCAGGTCGCAAAACTCCGCGTACAATGTTTCCGCTTTTTTCTTTAAAAAAGAAACGAATTCCTTCATCTGTTGGAATAAGCATTTTTTTTATAAAATTTTTCATTCCTCCTTGAGCATTTTTAGGCACATCAGGTATGGACATATTTTTTACAAACATTTCAAAAAGCACATCCACTCCATTTTTTTCTATTTCAGAGTGTATAATCAATAAATCACCAGTTAGATGCAAAATATCACCAAAACACGCGTTGCTAAACTCTGCTTTCATGCAAGGCTTTAGAATATTAAAAATATCCAATAACCTCGCATCGTGCGGAAAAATAGTTTCTGTTCTTACTACTTCATTGCTTGATTCCTTTAAAGCGGTTCCTTTTACAAAAGAAGGAATACCTCCTTCTGCCGTGCCACTTTCACGATCTTTAGCAGATTCGCTATTTTCAATGCTATGCAAAAAGCCAGAAAAGATTTGTGCATATAGTGAGTTTATAACATACTCATCTTGATAAACAAAATTAAAAAGAGCCACGCGTTCTCCTTGCATTCATTGATATTTTTTGACGCAACTGTTCATTTTTTTCTTCTACAGAAGAGGGCGCATTTAAATTTTCTATAAGCTCAGGAAGTTGCTGCATAAATGAGTGGGCTACTTTTTGACAACACTGGATATACTCAGGGGGAGACATGCCGATTTCGGCAGATAAGCGCTCTACTTCGTTTTGTAAGAAAATATCATTACTCATGATAGCTCTCCTTTTTCTCCAGATACACATAGTTTTATTCGTTGGCAAGCGCATTTTTGCTTAAAAAGTTTCCAGAAGCCAATTTTTTATCGAGCATCAATATAGTACTTTAAATTGACATCATTAATATCAACTTTTTGAAGGTATTCTCGCTCTGGCGCTTAACAGTGCAATAAAATTGCACTTATGCCTACGCAATGCGTGACTGCTCTCGCAGTCACGATAGTAATTTCAATTGAAATTACTATAAGCAACAAAATAATCATAGAATTTTATATAAATCATGATAAAATTAACATGAAGTTAGCCACTACACATTAAAAATATCCGCGGGCAAGTTTTCTTCTGTATATATTTCAAAGCCATGCTCATACAAAAGCTGTGCCCAAAGGCCATTGCCCTCTATGAGTTTTTTAGAAAATGTGCCGTCATAAATATGCCCAAAACCGCAAGAAGGCGAACGCGATTTTACAATGGCTTGCAAGCATCCGCTTTTACATGCCGCATCAAAAGCCACTTGCGCCCCTTTTTTAAAAGCCAAAGTATAATCAACACCTGCCGCATCGCAAATGCAATTTCCTTGAATTTCAACAGGATTTCTTGGCGTGGGCAAACCTGCCAAAACCTCAGGGCACAGCGCCAAGGCATGACCTTCTTGCACTAATCTTGCTATATCTTTTTGCAAATTATGCCTTGCATCATATCTGCAAGGAATTCCTGCAAGGCAAGCGCTTACAACATATTTTACCATACTGTTTTAAAAAGCATTATATTGCACAAGGCTTTCCCTGTTCGGCTTTGGCAAAGCTTGCCCCGGATTTTTGGGCTTACCAATATTTAACACAGCCTTCACTTTTTTACCTTTTGGAACATTCAATAATTTTTCCACACCCTTACGTATTTCGCTATAGGTAAAGATAAGGTCGTTTAAAACAGTAACATAGCCAAGTCCTGTAACAGCCAACAGCATATTTTCTGCAGCAACGCAATAATTTTCCGTTTCAAAATTGCGGCGTAATTTATTGGGAATATCTTCTGAAAGCAAATAGATAGCCACAGGCGCCAAGGGTAGCTTCGTCACTTTTTGTAATTCAGCTAAAAGTGCTTTGTCAGTAACAACCACATAGGACGTTGTGCGCATATTCACACCGGCCGGCGCGGCAATGCCTGCATCGACAATGGCGTTGATGTGTTCTTGACTTGGCATATCGTCAAGAAATTCCCCACGGTAAGAGTATCTTTGGTGAATCGCGTCAAAAAGCTCCATACACACCTCGCTTAAATTAAGTATTATAAATAAATCACTTTTTTTGCATCCACTTATCTATAGCACTATACAGCAAAGCCGGTTTAAGGGGCTTGCTCAAGTGGTCATTCATGCCATGTTCAAAGCAAGTATCTATATCGCCTTGCATGGCATGAGCAGACATGGCCACAATGGGTATTTCTGCATATTTTTTTGTGCTTCTAATTCTGGTTGTGGCGGTAAGCCCATCCATAACCGGCATTTGAATATCCATGAGTATCAAGTCATATTCTCTTGCTTGCAAATATTGCAAACCGATTTTTCCATTGCCTGCCACATCCACAACATAGCCGCGACTTTTGAGCAGCTCAACCACAATGAGCTGATTTACTTCATTGTCTTCTACCAGCAAAATTCTGCCGCCCTCTGTCATTTGATTTTGCGCTTGCTTATCTATAATGGCTTGCTCAGGATTATCAATGCGACTTAGAGCCTCTATATGCCCAAGATCTTCTTCCGGTTCTTGCGCGCTCTGCTGTATAACTTTTGCTTCTGGCTTTATTTCGGCCTTAAGTTTAGGCGCAGTTTTTGGCGCTTGTTCAAGTTTTGTAACTTTCGTTGCCTTTACAGGCGCGGCAGTTTTTGCATCTTCACTACCTTTGGGAGCAGGTGCCGGCTTAGGAGCAGGGGCTAATTTGGGTTTTGACTTAGGCTCTTGAACAGGCTTTGCAGCAGTTTTTTCTGTTTTAAGCACAGGTTTTACAACTTCTTTTGGTGTAGTATCTTCAATATCTTCGGGCCCCAATGTAAATGTAGCTGTAAAGTAGAATGTGCTTCCTTTATTTTTTTGCGTTTTCACCCAGACATCGCCATCCATAAGTTTGGCAATGCGCTTTGCAATGGCAAGGCCAAGCCCTGCCCCTGAATGTTTGCGCGTGAGCGAAGAATCCACTTGGGTAAAGGCTGAAAATATTTGCATGCTTTGGCCTTTGCTCATGCCAATGCCGCTGTCTTCTATGGAGAAAATATACTGAATTTTATCACCACGCTTTTCTGAAGCGCTCACATTAAAGGTAACATGTCCTTCTTCAGTAAACTTTTTAGCATTGTTTAATAAATTGAAAAGCACTTGTTTCACACGCGTGGCATCTCCATAAAGTTTTTTAGGGCCGCCACTAGGTGCAAAAACATTAAATTCCAATTTTTTCTCTGCAAATTGCGGATTATAAATAAGTTTTATTTCATCCACAATATCGTCCAATGCAAACGGAGCCGACTCTATTTCAAAAGTACCGGCATCTATATTGGAAAAATCCAACACATCATCAAGCAATCCCAACAATTCATTGGCAGAGTTAATGCCTTTTTCCACAAAATCTTTTTGTGAAGCTTGCAAGGGCGTTTCGTTAAGCACATGCAAAAGCCCCAGCACCCCATTAAGCGGAGTGCGGATTTCATGACTCATGGTGCCCAAGAATTGAGTTTTGGTTTGAGCATTTTGTTCAGCAATATCACGAGCCACGCGCAATTCTTGCTCTGCGGCTTTAATTTCTGCAAGCTTCACTTTTACGTCACGCAAATCGCGAACATATGAAACAACAACTTCTTGTCCCTGTACAAAAGCGCGTTTAGAAACAACTTCCACAGGAATAGGATTACCATTTATATCATATGTTACCAATTCCACAAGTGAATAGCCTTTTTCAAACGCTGTATCTATCATATTTCGTGCAAGGGGAATAGTAGACGTGCCGTCGGGTTGCACACGTGGAATAATCTTATAACGTGCCGAAAAATAACTTTCTTTATCCTCAAAGCCATACATTTCCACAATGGCTTTATTGCATTCAATAAGCATATAGCTTTTATCCCATACATTAACACCAAGAGGGGTTAAATCAAATATGGTTTGAATGCGTTCTTCAGAATTTTGTATTTCCTTAATAAGTGATTTCACATCGCGTAGATCGCGCAAATACGCCACCACAAGCTCTTCGTTCCATGCATTAATGCGCACAAGCGTCACTTCCAAGGGGATGGGCGTTTTATCTCCTTGGTGGTGCATGGTAAATTGCACTCGGTGGTAGCCTTCTTCAAAGGCTTTACCCACACTTTGATTGATAATTTTAGCAGAACTTGTGCCGTCTTCTTGTTTTTGCGGCACAACAGTAAGAAAATTTAATATAAAACTGTGTATGTCTTCAAAGCCAAAAAGCCGCGCAGCTTCTAAGTTTGCATCCCGTAAGGTGAATTTTTTATCCCAAAGATTCACAGCTATGGGAGCAGCATCAAGTATAGCCCTCGTGCTTTCTTGCGTTTTTGAAATTTCTTGAATATGTCGGCTTATGCGTGAAAGATCTTGGGTATAGCCGAGCACGCATTCTTCGTTAGCATAGGTAATTTTGCATAAAGTGACTTCGCAAGGCAAAATATTTCCCTTGGTATCCACATGCATCCATTTAAAATTGCAAAAACCCTTGCTAAAGGCTTGTTGCAAATGCTTTTTCATAAGTTTTTGAGAATTTTCACCCAATTGCATTTTGGGGCAGAGCGAAAAGAATTTTTTCTTAAACTCTTTTTTACTGGAAACACCAAAAATATTGGTGGCACCAAGGCTACAATCAATAAGTTCTAACTTCTTTGACCAAATATGTATAATCAAAGGCGAAGAATCCAAGATATCTTGGTCAAAGCTTGAAGTAACGGCTGCAATCTTGCTATTTTCTGAAGCTATAGCACTTGCCGATTCATAAGGATTTTTTTCAATGGGTTTAGTGAGCACATGTTCTATAAGAACAGAAGATTCTGTTTTTATTTCTTTTTTTTGCGTTTGCTTTGTGCTTATGAGCGTATCTACAAAATAGCAAGATATATAATAGGCTTCATCTTTTTGCGCGGTATGTATAGAAATTTGTGCAGAAATGGGGGCTCCGCTTAAAGATTTGAGCATCCAAGGATATTGATAAGAGCCATGTTCGATGGCTTTATCTATAAATTTTTGTAGAACTTCAATGGAATGCAAGCCATCGGGTTGATATTCCGGCATTATGTCTTCAGCATTCAAAGAAGTTATTTCAGCGCGCTCTGTGGGGCTTAAATCGTCTAAGCCTATGTATGAAGAAAAAGCAGCGTTAAAATAAAGCCCCTGAAGTTTATCGTTAAAGCACATCATGGGGATGGGGATATCATTAAAAATATTCGGCAAAATTGATGAAGGTAAGTTTGTAAATTGAGAGCTATTTTGGGACATATATAACCTCATGCATAGCATTTTAAGTTAATACCATTAATGCCAAGTTCTTAGCAACGGTTGCCCGCTCTTGCACCCAACACAATAATTTCAACTTAAATGGCTACAAATCAAAAAAGTGACCCCGCTTTGCGCATTGTATCCCTTCTGCGCAAAAAATGTCCAAAACATACCAAACAACAAGGTATTACTTTGGAATAAAATACAAAGAGAAAACCGTATTAATGGTTAATTCACGATGAAGGTAACTTTTTCAATTTTCACTGTCAATAGCTAGAGAGCTTTGCCCAGTTATTTTCACATATAATTTTACTATTAAATTTTGTAAAATGACACAAATGACAAAACAAAGCGTGCAAAGGAAAGGAGACAATAAAATAGTTTGAAACAAAATGCTACGCGCGCTTCAATTCCATGGCTTTTTTAAGCATTTCATCGGCTGTGGTCACAATTTTACTGTTGGATTGAAAACCGCGCTGGGTAACAATCATGTTTACCATTTCTGAGGCCATGTCCACATTGGAAACTTCTAAGGTATTGGCGTGCATGGTGGCATAATTTTCTGTGCCGGCCTTGCCCATATCCATGGTGCCAGATTCAGGAGTGGCCGAATAAAAATTGCCGCCTTCACGCCTTAATCCGGCTTCGCTGGTAAAACGACATACGGGAATTTCATATAAATCCATATCTTGACCATTATTATACGAACCAACCACACGACCATCGTCTGTAATATTAAGGTTAGTCAACATGCCTTCGGTATAACCGTCTTGTTCATTTAAAAACATGCTGTTGGAGCCATCAGCCGCGGTGCTTGCATTGCTTAAGCGTTCCACATTAGTTAAGCCTGGCAAAGCCAGTTTATCAAGGCCCACATCGGCCGCCGAAGCGATTGCTCCTGTATCTTGCTCGCCTAATATACCAAAATTTATACTTATATTTTGATCATTCAAGGTAAATTGCGGCAAACCTTCTTCATAGGTGGCAGGTGTCCAATTGGCTAAATCCTTAGGATTTTGTTCCGTAGGATTACCGGCTATAACAAATTCCATAATGTCATTGGGGGAGGCGTCTGGGGTTCCGTCCACATAAAGCGTCAGTGTTTGCCTTTCGCCATTAGCATCAATAATGCTTAAATCTTGCGTGTAGCTGTATTGTGTTTTATCCAAGGCTGGCGCTTTTGTGCCGTCATAATTTTCTACCATGCTAAAATATGGATTGGCAGCACCGGGGTCACTATCTTCTATATTGCCAAAATTAAAGCCTAATTCCATGCTAGAGGTAGGTTTTGCCGCCATGGGTGCAAAAGGATCTATTTGTATATTGCCAAGTTCACCCAAGGAGCCGTCTTCGTTGATGGCATAAGCGCTCAAAGCTTCACCGCCTGGAAGGGTGAGTACGCCTTCGCTGTCAAAGCGAAAATTTCCGGCACGAGTATAAAGCTGTTCGCCATCTACAGTGGTTACTTGAAAAAATCCTGTGCCTGAAAGGGCAAGATCGGTGACGGATGAGCCTATTTCAAAAGCACCTTGTTCAAAAGACGTGCGCACAGTTTCCACTTGCACACCCATACCCACCTGACCAAGAGCCACGGTGGAACCTTCTTGCGCTTCCCAAGAATTGCCTGTCATGCCTTGCGATTCGTACATAAGGTCAGAAAAGAGCGCTTGCTGCTGTTTAAAACCAACAGTGCTCACATTGGCAATGTTATTGGTGACCACATTCATGCCTTCGCTAAGGCTTTTCATGCCGGTGGCACCTGTATAAAGAGAAGTCATCATAAGCTTATCCTCCAAAAGTACAACACAAGGGAAATTTTTTTCCCTAAGAGAGCTGACTTTAGTCAGCGCGACCCAAAAATCAGGAGTAGGGCGAGCTTTGCTTGCCCGTTAAATGACTGATTTTTGTGCCTTACTGCCAAGACAGCTTTGCTGTCTTAGGCGGCACAAACGCCCGAAAGGGGGTTTGTCATCAAAACCAAGGGAAATTTTTTTCCCTAAGAGAGCTGACTTTAGTCAGCGCGACCCAAAAAT
>CAYJGS010000014.1:0-2256 GCA_964369505.1 uncultured Desulfovibrionaceae bacterium
AGTGCACACAGGGCTTTATTATAGCAAAATATTTTTTATTTTAACGTTTGCTAGCGCTATACTTGGTAGCGCCAAGTATTTGCGCAACTTTTGCAGCAGAATTAGGACTTTTAAAACCGGCTTCCAAAAGCTTTTTCGCATCATTATCACGCCCTATTCTACTTTTTCCGCCCAAGATAACCCCAAGCAATTGCACATCGCCGCGCTTGGCTGTAAAAATCAAATTGTGTCCGGAAGCTATGGTCCAGCCTGTTTTCAGGCCATTCATGCCTTTCACCTTACCCAAAAGCTTATTGGTGCTTCTGTGCACTACATTATTATGTTTAAATGTACGAGTATTATGAAAACGCATGGCTTGAGGATGGTCTTTCATATAACTACGTGCCATTTTTAACATATCATAAGCCGTTGTAAATTGATTTTTTGCAGGAAGTCCGTGGGGGTTTTTAAAGGTGGTATTGCGAAGACCCAAGGCTTTAGCCTTTTTATTCATAAGATTCACAAAGTTAGAGCTTGATTTAGAAACTAACTGCGCTAAAGCCAAAGAAGCATTATTGCCAGAAGAAACAGCCATGCCCATAAGCAATTTTTCTACAGTAATTTTTTCATTTTTTTTCAAAACCATGCGCGACCCGCCAGTCTTGGCAGCTTGAGCGCTTATCTTAGTAGTGGTGCCTAAAGAAAGCTTTTTAGCTTTAATCAAATCCATGGCCACATACATACTGAGCACCTTGGTTAAAGACGCAGGCGGGATAAGGTGTGAATGATTTTGCTTATAAAGAATGCGTCCTGTGGACATATTCATAAGGATAACAGCGCGAGAGGTAATTTTTGCTAAAGCTTGCGCAGGATATATACACCCTACTAATAATGTTACGCTTAAAAAACAAACACATGCACGATTACATATTTTCACAAAAAATACCTCTGTTTTATATTGTCTTACGATAAAGCATCTGCTTCTTGCACAGCTTGAATGGCACATGTAACAAGCACAGGCCCCACAATAATTCCCACTGCACCAAAAGAAGCTAAACCACAAAGAATAGCAAGTACCAGCACAAATAAAGGCGCATTGATATTTTGTTTCAAAAAAAGAGGTCGTAAAATATTATCAATGCCACCAACAGCCATAGTACCCCACAAGGCAAGGCCTAAAGCCTCCATGGTATTTCCCGTAAACCACAAACTGATACACAAAGGAAACCACACTATAGCCGTGCCCACCACAGGTATGGGCGCCACAAGGGTTGCGAGCAAACCCCAAAAGGCCGGTTGTTTTATACCTACAACTGCAAAACCTATGCCACAAAGAATACCTTGGGCAATGGCCACACACACAACTCCCAGCATAACGCCACGCAGAGCATTGCGAATGGCTAAAACAAAACGCTGCAACATAGCCTCAGGCATATGCAACAACGTAGAACTCATATTAAATATCCTTTCCGCATATATAGAACATAATACAGAAAGTGTAAAGAAAAGAAATATAAGCCACACAGCATTTACAGTACTGCCCAAAAGTCCCACACCGCCACCAATAACTGTGCTGACAATATCAGACATAAAAGCTTCAAAATTTTGACTTATATCTGCTTGAAGAGTGTCGAAGCCCGGAATAATAGATAATTTTTCCTCCATACTTCGTAGATATTCCATCCAAGTTTCAGGCAGTTGAAAATTATTTTCTTGCAAAGTTTTAAAAGCATTTATGCCGGCACGAGCTTGAGGAGCTACCAAACGCACCAAAAGAGAAATGGGAATAAGCAAGGCCACAATGAGTATGATGATATATACACACAAGCCACGCCAAGGTGAAAAGCGAGTTTGCAGGCGCCTAAAAAAAGGCAAAAGAGCGCAAGATACGCATGCGGCCATAATCACAGTTACAGGATATGGCCACAGCAGTAAAATCCAAGCAAAGGCTGCCAGAATATAAAGATATTTTGGCGTAGAAAAAGCATTCATATGATAATGATACTACACATCAAAAAGCATTTCAAGGTCTTCTCTGGTCAAAGAATGTAATGTGTCTTGTCCCGGAATAATGGCTTCGGCCACATGTCTCTTAGCATCCTGTAATTTAAGTATTTTTTCTTCAACAGTATTTTGGCAAATGAGTTTATACGAAAACACTTGCCGTGTTTGCCCTATGCGGTGCGTTCTGTCTGTAGCTTGATTTTCCACAGCAGGATTCCACCACGGGTCATAGTGGATAACATAGTCAGCAGAAGTTAAATTCAAGCCCGTACC
>CAYJGS010000014.1:2356-20330 GCA_964369505.1 uncultured Desulfovibrionaceae bacterium
AGTTCAGCTTGTGCTTCTTCAAGGGCGCAACATGTAACACTTTCCACCTTAGGCGGCAAATCTTTAGCCACTTCAGCCTTGGTACGGCGCAAAATAAAGGGCCGCACTCTTGTGCGCAAATAGTCCAAAGTTTCTACATCGCCATCTTTAATGGGCTTAACAATACCGCGCTGAAAAGCGTGTTGTGAACCCAAAAATCCCGGCATAAGAAATTCAAACAATGACCATAATTCAAAAAGGTTATTTTCAATAGGCGTACCAGAAAGGCACAAACGCATGCGCGCATTGATATGGCGCACAGACCTTGTGGTTATGGTATTGGGATTTTTAATATTTTGCGCTTCGTCAAGAATAATAGTATTAAATTCAAATTTTTCAAATTCTTCCAAATCGCGACGTAACAAAGCGTATGTGGTTATCACAAGGTCAGACGACATTATCTGCTTAAACATATTTTCGCGTCGTGTTCCGTATATAATAAGACGTCGCAAACTGGGTACAAATTTTTCTGCTTCCCTATCCCAGTTTGGCAACACAGAAGTGGGCACAATAATAAGGTTTGGGCCCTCATATTTATTTTCCACCATGTATTGTATAAATGCTAATGTTTGTATGGTTTTACCTAGTCCCATTTCGTCAGCTAAAATACCGCCGAAGCCGTATTCTGATAAGAAATTGAGATAGGAAATCCCTTGTTGCTGATAGGCACGTAAGCTTGCTTGCAAGCCATCGGGCGCATCAATGGTACGAACCTCTTCAAAATTACGGATTTTATCACGCAAAATATTCCAAAATGAATCCGTCTGTACCGAAGGAAAATCTTCAAGCAAACTGTCAAGCACAGGTGCTTCAAATTGCTTAAATTTCTGCTGTGGCGGTTTGCTAGGATCAAGACCAAGCGCATGCAATTTATGGGCAATTTTTTCAAGCCATGTTTCTGGCAAACTTGTATATGAACCGTCTTTCAACTGTACATAACGCTTGCCCTTAACCCATGCCTTCCAAATTTTTTCCAAAGGTACAGATTGCCCATCATAGTCAATGTTAATATCAAGACTAAACCATTTATCGCCTTCTTCACTTTTAACAGCAGCCGTGATAACCGATTGCGAAGTGCGCACCTTATACCGCGAAAGCGCTTTTTCGCCATACACGCGATATACTTCCAAAAGCTTTGGAAATGAATCAAGTAAAAAGGTAATGGCTTCTTCTGGTTCCAAAAACCATAATTTATTACTTCTTTGTTGAAAACCCATGCCGGACAATAAAGCCAAAAGCTCAGCCTCTTCGGCCTGATGGCGTCGCACAAGATATGTGGAGCTGGAATAAGTATAACTGCCCGTTTGAAAGTCAGGATTTGGCCCACCAAGCAAAAATTCACCATGAATAGTTTCGTAAATATTTTCCACTTCAAGAGTAAGCAAACTACCCTCTTCATCGAGAAATAATTTAGGATTATATGTGGCTGGTTGAAAGATAGGCGCCATGAGACGCAAAAATTGTTGCGGTTCGTATAAATTTGAAGAAGGAAGCTTAGCCCATACTCTATCCAAAAATTCAGAGATTTCTTCTTGAGGAACCACAGGATGCGCATACAACAAGTCTTGCACCAAAGCTAAATTAAGCCCCGTCTGCACAGGATAAAAGTTTCTATTATAACAAACCCATATGGGCATTTGTCCGTGAAAAGTGATTTCTTCTCCTTCATGCTGTGCAAGCACTACAGGGGGCCTGCCCTCATGAACCAAAAGCACTTCAAAGCTTAAGCCATCTTCAGAAAGTTGCGGCTTAAGCTTAAGTACAAAGTGTGTATTTTCTATAAAACTATTTTTATCACTATCTTCCCAGAATAAATAATATTCACTACGTACAGCCCAAAAAAACCACGAAACAAGGCCTTCGGGAATTTCTACTTTATGCCCATAATAATCCTGGTGTTGCCCTATTTGTCGCCCCACTTCCATAAGTTGGGGCGAAAGTTCACACCATTCAGGGTTACGTAAAATTTGCTCCAAAGTAATTTCTTGGTGCACGCTTGATATTCCGGATTTATTTTGTCTGCCACGGAAAAAGGCCACCAATAAGCGCCCAGGTTCCGGATAAAATCGGAAGATGAGATAATGCCTACCAGATTCTGGCTCCACCTCGGTGCTGAAAAAAGAACGAAAACTCTGCTTCCAATCAGCGCGCATGGAGCCTACTTCTTCTTGGTCACTATCTTCGCGCAATTCATTAAGCACTTGCAAGGCAATGGCTGCCACATGACTGCACACAGAAGTGAAGGCATCAGAACAAGTACAATGATTTCTTAAAGTATACTCATCAGCATTTATAGTTATCACAGGTGTATATACTTGGAAATCATCCCCTTGAATGGCACCAGAAATTTCCCAATTAGAACCATTTTGGGTGATATTTATTTTTTGCATACCCCCCTCAGAGAGTATATACTGACCACTGTCTCGTATATATTCGGGGATATTATCTTGTATAAAATTTTGTAATAAAGTTCGAATAACGTTTTTTTCAGCTCGAGTCATGCTCACGGACTCCATGTTCGTATTTGCGCACGAACGACATATCTAAACATTTATAAAAAAGATAAAAGCCTAGGCCACCATTATAAAATCATTATCAAAAAAACGGATGCATTGAGGCCGCAAAAAAATTCAATTCTAAATCATAACCAAAACTATGAACTATAATTTCAGAACCAATAAAACCCTTTGCGTAGAATGGCTTTGTAGAGTAGTAAATTTAAAGCAAATGAACATCTGAAAATATTTAAGTACACATGCGCTATGCGCATAAAATTATACCAAGTAGGTGAGAAAAGTATGTTCCCTAATGTTTACACACTTATTGAAAAAAAAACAAGCACCTTTTTAGCATTTGTGGTACTCTCCACGTGTTTACTACTCCTATATATGCCAAGTCATGGTAGTGCGCAAGAAAAAAATACATTTTTGCCAAAAAAAATTGAAAATATTACACTAAACGCCACACCCAAGGCCGAAGACCGCGGCGGGCAAATTGTGTTTGGCACCATTGGAGAGGCTTCAAACCTCATCCCTTATCTTGCCACAGACACAGGATCCCACGAAGTGGCAGGCAATTTGTATGTTTCTCTATTACGCTATGATAAAAATTTACGCATAGAACCATATGCGGCAAAATCCTACACGGTCAGCGAAGACGGCAAACACATATCCTTTGTTTTGCGCGAAGGTATTTTATGGCAAGACGGTGTTGAACTTACAGCCGATGATGTGGAATTTACATGGAAAATTGTTACAGACCCCAAAACAGCGTCCCCCTATGCCGGTGATTTTTTAGCGGTAAAAGAATTCGTTAAAACAGGTCGCTATTCGTTTGAAGTGCATTACGAAAAATATTTTTCCGGCGCGCTCACTTCTTGGGGCAGCGCTATTTTGCCAAAACATATTCTTGAAGGGCAAGATTTGCGCAATACCCCCTTTGCCAGAAATCCCATAGGAGCAGGTCCGTATAAAATGCACCAATGGGTGCCCGGGTCTACCATAAGCCTTAAAGCTTCCGACACCTATTTTGAAGGAAAACCGTATATAGAAACCATTGTCTATCGTTTCATCCCCGACCTTTCCACCATGTTTTTGGAAACTCGCGCCGGCAGCCTTGATATGATGGGCTTAACTCCGTTGCAGTATCTGCGGCAAACCAATGGCGAACAATGGGAAAGTAGATTTAATAAATATAAATATTTATCATCTACATATGTTTTTTTAGGGTATAATATGCAACATCCTTTTTTTAAGGATCTTCGTGTGCGCCAAGCTTTAACCCATGCCATTGATAAAGAAGGCATTGTAAAAGGTGTACTTATGGGTGAAGGTGTAGCCTCTTTTGGCCCATACAAACCGGGATCTTGGGCATATCACCCCACACTCAATGCCAAAAGCTATGACATACAAAAAGCTAAAAAACTTTTGCACGAAGCAGGCTTTGCCGATAACAACGGCGACGGCATATTAGAAAAAGACGGCAAAAATTTTTCATTCACCATACTCACCAACCAAGGCAATGAGCAACGCATTCTCACTGCCACAGTTATCCAAAGCCAGCTTAAAGCCATTGGCATAGAAAGCAATGTTCGCACAGTAGAATGGGCTGCCTTTATTAAAGAGTTTATTAACAAAGGCCGTTTTGACGCCGTTATTTTGGGTTGGACCATGGGCAATGACCCAGATATTTATGAT
Organism: uncultured Desulfovibrionaceae bacterium; assembly: GCA_964369505.1. Lineage (GTDB taxonomy): Bacteria > Desulfobacterota > Desulfovibrionia > Desulfovibrionales > Desulfovibrionaceae > CAYJAD01. The sequence continues at coordinate 6,592 of CAYJGS010000014.1, forward strand.
GTATGGCATTCCTCCAAGGCCACAGAAGGAGGTCTTAATTTCACCCGCTATATCAATGCGCGGGTAGATGAAATATTGGAAGAAGCTCGCTCCACACCAGACACACAGTTGCGCACTAAGCTTTACCATGAATTACAAGAAATCTTTGCCGCCGAACAACCTTATACATTTTTATATGTGCCCTATGCCCTACCCATATTGCAAAAGCGCTTTCACGGTGTGGAACCGGCCCTTGCAGGTATCATGTATAATTTTGACAAATGGTGGGTGCCAAAGGCCTTGCAAAAGTAATATTTGCAGTTATGCAACAAAAGTTATATAAGGCACATTCAATATGTATGTATGTTTGAATAACAACAAAGCAGGTCCTCTACATGATTCGCATTCAAGAAATTCTTGATCAAATCGCTTCACAAAATCCCGAAGCAAACCTTGAGCTTGTGCAAAAAGCCTATGTATATGCGGCTTCTGCCCATGCCGGCCAAACGCGTCTTTCGGGAGAACCCTACCTTTCCCATCCTTTGGCTGTGGCGCATACCTTGGCCGAACTTGGTTTTGACGAAGCAACAGTGGTGGCAGGACTCTTACACGATACGGTCGAAGACACAAAAGCTACCATCGAAGAATTAGACGAAGCTTTTGGCGAAGAAGTTGCTGATATTGTTGACGGTGTAACTAAAATAAGCCTCATACCCTTTGATTCTAAAGAAGATGCTCAAGCAGAAAACATACGTAAAATGATCCTAGCCATGAGCCACGACATACGTGTGCTTATGGTAAAACTCGCCGATCGTATCCACAACATGCGCACTCTAGATTTTCAAAAATCACACAAACAAAAGCGCATTGCCCAAGAAACCATGGATATATATGCCCCCTTGGCTAATCGCTTGGGTTTGCACCGAATTAAACTCATTTTAGAAGACTTAAGCTTTAAATATTTACGCCCAGATGTATATAACCAAATCAATTCTTGGCTAGAAGATAATCAAGTGGTTGAACGCAAAATTATTGATAAGGTAGTGCAAAGACTTGAAGAGCTTATCAATAGCAATAATATCCAAGGTTCTGTATACGGGCGCATAAAACACAAATTCAGCATACACAAAAAAATGGTGCAACAATCTCTTACTTTGGATGAAATGCACGACATCATGGCTTTTAGAGTGCTTGTGCATGAAGTGCGCGATTGTTACGCAGTACTTGGTCTTGTGCACTCGCAATGGCGCCCTGTGCATGGCAGATTTAAAGATTACATTTCCATGCCAAAAGCCAATGGTTACAAAAGCTTGCACACAACAGTTATAGGTCCTGAAGGCGAGCGCATAGAAATACAAATCCGCACCGAAGAAATGCACAGCCAAGCTGAACATGGCGTAGCCTCGCATTGGCTGTATAAAGAAAAAAACCGCGTCAATGCCAAAGACCTTGAACAATTTTCTTGGCTACGCGAAATTTTTGAAAGACAACGCGATGAAGCAGATTCCAAAGAATTTATGCACTCATTGCGCTTGGATCTTTTTAAAGACGAAGTATATGTCTATACGCCGCAAGGCGATGTGAAAGAATTACCTGAAGGGGCAACACCTCTTGATTTTGCCTTTCACATACACACAAAAGTGGGGCACCACTGCGCAGGCAGCAAAGTCAATGGCAAGCTTGTGCCCATGGGCACTCCTCTTAAAAATGGTGATACCGTTGAAATTATTACCGACCAATCCCGCCACCCCAATAGGGATTGGCTCAAAATGGTCAAAACCGCCAAAGCCCGCAGCCGTATTCAACACTATCTGCGCACAGAAGAACGCGCCCGCGCCCTAAGCCTTGGCAAAGAAATGCTGGAAAAAGAAGGCCGTAAAGTTAATATTAATGTGAGCAAAGCCGTAAAAGGCGGTCAGCTGGCCTTGGTTGCGCAAGACATGAATTTTGACAGCGTAGAAGACCTTTGCGCGGGCATAGGCTATGCGCATCATACTCCACGCAAAGTCCTGAATAAACTTTATGCCATTTTAAACCCCGACGCTGTAGCCCCGCAAGCAGAACACACCACACATAAAGAAAAAAGCCACAAACCTAAAGAAGAAGGCCTTAACCTAAAAGGTGTGGACGGCGTGCTCATACGTTTTGCCAAGTGTTGTAATCCCGTACCCGGTGACGCCATTATTGGGTATATCAGCCGTGGCATGGGGCTTACCGTACACAGAGTAGACTGCACCAATGTAAATAATATGGAACCAGAGCGCCTTATGACTGTGCAATGGGATGGCGAAGAAGATAAGCCCTACCATGCTCGTATCCAAATTATTGCACGCAATGCTTCTGGTGTGTTGGCGCAAGTGGCATCAATATTTGCACAAGACGGCGTTAATATTGAAACTATTAAATCTATTGGACGCGAAGACGGCAAGGCAGAAATGGACATCACCGTAGAAGTGCGCCATGCCGAACAATTATATCAACTCATTGACCAGCTCAGCAAGTTGCAAAATATCATTGAAGTAACCAGAACACTTGAATAACAAATATACCGTTTGCTATACTAAAAGAAATATTTCGCACAGCTTGTCTGCGAGATACTTCTTTTAGTATAAAACCATTAGCAAAAAAACGAACGCAAACATACAATATTAAACACTAAAAAAAATCTTGATAGAACAAAAAAAGTAGGGCACATTAAGCAACGTTTTTTTGACAGAATACAAACTCGACTATGGTACCACAATAAACGGAAGCATGGATGCAGAATTCTATCAAGGGCGTTTGTTCTGGCTGTGTCGTATTTTTTAATTTAAAACTATTATTAAGAGGTTTACAATGAATCGTTCCGTACTTTCTGCACTGATTTTATCTTTACTGCTTGTCAGTGGTTGCGAACTCTCAAGCGCTAAAGTGGCTTTTGTGGACACTGCACGCGTTTTTAAAGAAAGCACCCATGGTGAAAGCGCTGCCATTTTTTTAGCCAACCAAAAAACCAAATTGCAAAACGATTTGACGCAAATTCAGCAAGAACTTGCCAAAGATCCTAACAATAAAGAAATGCAACAATATGTTGTCACCATGCACAGATATTTCCAACAACGCATGAACACCGAACAGCAAAATGTTGTAAACATTCTTAATAAAAAGCTTTTGGCTGTAGTAGAAAAATACCGCCAAGACAATAAGCTCTCACACGTTGTAAGCACTCAAGGTGTTGTAGCTTATGATAAAGAATCTGAAGTTACTAAACAAATTATCACTGCCCTTAATGCAGAAAAAATTCAATTCAGCCCTGTTACCCAAAATGCTCCTGTTCCTGCAAGACCCAAAGCAAGCAGCAAAGCTCCAGCAAAGGCTCCAGAACAGCCCGCTGAAACTAAAGAAGACCCTAAGAAAAAAACTAACTAATACAGTTTACAAGGATTAAAAATCATGGATCACACCGGACATAGCTTTGAAGGGTATGTAACAGACATACCCTATGTAGGTGGTTTTTTTAAAGAACTCACCCCATCCTATTTACGCACCCTTATGCTTTTGCAGCAATGCGACCTTCCTGAAAGGGGAGAAAACGAACCATTGCGCTATCTTGAGCTTGGTTATGGCCAAGGTTATTCTTTAAGCATACACGCTTGTTCCAACCAAGGCGAATTTTGGGGCACAGATTTCAACCCAAGCCACGCCCTTATAGCGCAAAAAAATATGCAAAAAGCTGAAGGTAAAGCACATATTTTGAATGATAGCTTTGCCGAATTAGCCCGCAAAGCCGAACAAGGCCTTTTGCCAAATTTTGATATTATCGTGCTGCACGGTATCTGGTCTTGGGTTAATGAAGAAAATCGCGAACAAGTTTTAAGCATTATTTCCAATGCGTTAAAAGTTGGCGGGCTTGTATATGTGAGCTACAATGCCTTACCTGGCTATGCCAATTTCGCTCCTGTGCGCGACTTTTTCATGTACCACGCCTCAGCTTATAACTATTCCGCCAATACCAATGTGAGTAAATTGCAAAATGCCTTTGGTGTATTAAAAACGCTGAAAAATGCCGGCGCCAGATATTTTGCCGCCAACCCTAGCGCCTCGCATAAGTTTGAAGATTTGGAAAAGAAAAACTTGGCCTATGCAGTGCATGAATACATGAACAAAAGTTGGAAGTCTTTTTATTTCAAAGACGTATCCAAAGATATGCATGCAGCAAAATGCTCCTATTTTGGCTCTGCTCGTCCATTAACAGCGCTTAATTTTGCCCTGCCTCAAGATATCAAAAAACTGCTTGAAAGCACCACAGATATGGACTTGCGCGAAACCATCCGCGATTACACCAACAATACCCAATTCCGCTGTGATGTTTTCTCCAAAGGCAGAAATATCTTAGATCCTGAAACTTTCATCAACAGATTGAATGAACTTTCCTTTGTGCTCATGTGCACCGAAGATAAATTCAACTACAAAGTAAAGTCGCCCATGGGCGAAATCAATTGTAACGAAGCAAGCTATAAGCCTGTTGTAAGTCTTCTTGCTTCCAATGATTACGCACCAAAAAGCTTTAAAGAAATAAGCCAACTTGAAGCGTATAAACAGCCCGGCGTGCTTTTAGAAGTGTTAACCGTACTACTTGGCGCGGGTATCATCCACCCCGCCCAAGAAGTCACAGCAGAAAAACAAACTCAATGCGATAAATTGAATACACATTTCTGCAGCAAGGGTCTTAGTGCTCCTTGTCAATTCGTGGCTTCGCCGGTTACCGGCAGTGGCGTATTTGCCTCTGGCGTGGAACAAGCCTTTTTGTACGCAAAAATAAAAGGACATAAGACACCCAAAGCTTATGTAAGCTTTATTTACGATATCTACAAAAAGAGAAAGCAAAAGCTTGTGCATGAAGGTAAAGAGCTTAACGACAAAGAAGCCGTTAAGCATTTAACCGGCCTTGCAGAAGAATTTGAAAAGAGATTGCCTTTGTTACGTGCTCTTAAAATTATTGGCGCATAGTAGGCTGTTGAAAGATTTTTTATTAAAAAAGAGTTTTTCAACAGGCGCATAATCTCTGTCACAACATGACTGTAAAGCCGCACTTACAAAAGTAGGTGCGGCTTTTTTCAATATTTACTATGGAGAAATTACTATGTTCAAAACAACAATTCGCTGCACCTTTTTTATTATTCTTAGCCTATGGTGCCTTATACCTTCCCATAGCGCGCATGCTGCAGAAAAATGGGTGAACATTCTAGCCTTTTTTGGCACAAGTGTGCCAGAAGCCAAAGTTTCTTTAGACGCCATAGAAAAAAGCTATGCCCAAAATGGCGAAGCATATATCACAGCCTATACATCTGACATTATTCGTAAAAAGCTAGAAAAGCAAGGTCAGAAAATATTATCTGTCAATGCGGCACTGAATAAAGCTTCTGCCATGGGTTTTAAAAATGTACGTGTGCAATCTTTCCACGTGGGTGCAGCCGAAGAATTTTATCAATTACAACGCATGATTCTAAAAAATATACACAGCAATCCCAAGCGCTTTACTCATGTTTTATTGGGCTACCCGCTTATGTCTTCAGGGCAAGACCTCTATGAAGTACGCGACGTACTTTTACAAAATCTTGCTGCAAACCGTAAAGAAAACGAAGCCGTGGTCTTTATGGGGCATGGCAATCACCATGGCCCCGGCGACATTATGCTCTATGCTCTTGGTAAAGCCTTGCAAGAAAAAGACGATCTTATATACGTGGCTTCGGTGGAAGGCAGCAATACTTTTGCTAAAGTGCTGCAAAACCTCAAAGCAAAAAATATAAAAAAGGTATGGTTACAACCTTTTATGATTGTGGCAGGCGACCATGCCCGCAATGATATGGCAGGGCCTGAACCTGATTCATGGTTATCGCAACTACAAGCAGCGGGCATAGAAGGCTCTGTCCACATGCTTGGCCTTGGGCAGATGCAAGGTATACAAAATATCTTCTTGCGCCATACTAAGGATGCGTATGATGATATGGCCAAAAGCAAGAAAAGCGATTAACTCCTTCCCTCCATGTATACATATTGTAAATAAAAAATATTAACCGTACTATACTTTCATGGCCATGCAAAAACCAAAAGCAGATTCGTTACCGCTCAACAGTGGCGTATATATATACAAAAATGCGCAAGGTCGCATTATCTACGTGGGTAAAGCACGGGTTTTGCGGCGGCGCATTCTGTCATACTTTCGCGAAGAAGGCCTTGCCGCCAAAACCCAAGCCATGATGCGACATGCGGCAAGTTTAGAAACCCTTTCCACCACCACCGAAAAAGAAGCGCTGCTTTTAGAAGCAAGCCTTATTAAAAAACATCGCCCCCATTACAACATAGTTTTGCGCGACGACAAACAATATGTGCTTTTTCGCTTAGCCATTAAAAAGCCTTATCCTCGCCTTGAAGTGGTGCGCAGCGCCAAGCGCGATGGCGCACGGTATTTTGGCCCTTTTACATCGGCTTTGGCCGCGCGTGAAACTTGGAAGCTTTTACACAGGGCTTTTCCTTTACGCCGCTGCACAGACAGAGCCATGAAAAACCGCTCTCGCCCTTGCTTATACCATTTTATGGGGCAATGCCCCGCCCCTTGCATGGAGCTTATTACACCAGAAGAATATACCGAAGGTATACGCAAGGTCATAGACGTTTTGTCCGGACGTTCAGCAGAACTTATCCAAGCTTTGCAAGAAGCCATGTTCACAGCTTCGGAGCACATGGAATTTGAAAAAGCCGCTGATCTACGCGATCAAATACGCGCCATTGAACGCACGGTGGAGCGTCAAGCGGCTGTACTTCCCGGCGGTGGTGACTTAGATATCATAGGCCTGCATGGCGTAGAAAAAGGTATGGCGCTGGGCATACTTTTTGTGCGTGGCGGGCAACTTATGGACGGGCGCACCTATTTTTGGGCAGGCCTTGATTTTGAAGACACGCCAGAACTTTTACTTTCTTTTTTAGCACAATTTTATGGCAGTATCACACCACCGCCACGCATCATCTTACCTTGGTTACCTCAAAACACCACCGACAGCCCTACCCCATCTGCACTTGCCACCGATTCCACAGCTAATGAAGATGCAGACATGCTGCTTGCCCTAGAACAAAGTTTGAGCGATTTACGACAAGGGCCGGTGCGTATTATGGCTGCAAAATCCGCGGCAGAAAACAGCTTGGTGGATATGGCTGCCGCCAATGCCAAAGAAGAAGGCCGCAAGCGCATGGCCGATACCACAGAATCCATGGAAGAGCGCTTAGCCAAGGCCCTGCACATGACAAACCCCATACGCCGCATAGAATGCGTTGATGTTTCGCATACTTCTGGCCAACAAACCCGTGTGGGCATGGTGGTTTTTGAAGACGGAAAACCCTTAAAATCCGCCTATCGCAATTATGCCATGCCCGACGGCACTGCCGACGACTATGCCACCCTGGCCGCATGGACTTTACGCAGGCTAGAATCTGGCCCACCCTTTGCCGATTTATTGCTCATAGACGGCGGTAAAGGCCAATTAAACGCTGTGCGACATACCCTTAAAGAAGCCGGAAAAGAAGGACTTTTTGCCCTAGCCTCCATTGCCAAAGCCAGAGATGAACACGGCCACGCCGACAGAAGGGCCGGCAATATGGCCGACAGAATTTTTTTGCCAGAACGCAGTAATCCCCTGCCCTTACGCGAAGGCGCACCGGAATTACTTTTTTTGCAACATATACGCGATACTACACATAATTTTGCCATAGGCCGCCACCGCAAGGCCAGAGCCACAGCAGCCCTGTCCAGTGAACTTATGCGTATTCCCGGTGTGGGAAAAGCCACAGCCAAACTTTTGTGGGAGCACTTTGCAACCACAGAAGATATGCGCAAAGCAAGCCTTGAAGAGCTCATAAAAATTCCCGGCATTGGTAAGGCTAAGGCTAAAGCTTTACAGGAAAAATTACAGCAATTATAACATCCTGTTATATCATATTGCACTTTTATGTAAGAACGTGTAGCCTGTGTTATTATTAAAGAGATGGAGAAAATCATGTCCAACAACATATATATGCAAAGAAGAGAAAAAGTGCGCGAACGCATGCGCGCTCTTGGTCTTGACGCACTCTTGGTTTCCCATGCTGCCAACCGTTTTTATCTTTCTGGCTTTGAATTACACGATCCTCAATTTAACGAAAGCGCCGGAAGATTACTCATAACCAGCAGTGGAAAAGATTGGCTGTGCACCGACGCGCGCTATCTTGATGCAGCGCGCAGGCTTTGGGATGAAAATTATATTTTTATTTATGGCGGTGATGCGGCAGGGCAATTACGCTCACTCATCAAAGACAAAGCCCCCGGGCGCGTAGGTATAGAATACGACACAGTGTCTGTGGATTTTTTCCGTAAATTTTCTTGTGGCTTAAATCTCACTTCGGCGCGTGACCTTGTGCCGGCATTGCGCATTATCAAAGACGCGCACGAAATACAGCTTATGAAAAATTCTTGTACCCTTAACCATAGGCTTATGGAATGGGTATACGACGAATTGCACGTGGGACGCAGCGAAGCCGACCTTTCCTGGGGCATTGAAAAATTTTTCCGCGAAAACGGCGCTTCAGAACTGGCCTTTGCCAATATTGTGGCTGTTGGCCCCAATGCGGCCTTACCCCATTATGAACCAGGCAGCACCCTTATCAGCGAAAATTGCCCCATACTCATAGATGTGGGCGCGCGCCTTGATAATTATTGCTCAGATCAAACCCGCACATTTTGGGTGGGCATGGAAAATTCAGTGGAATTTATGCTCACACAGCAATTAGTACGCACCGCGCAAGAAGCAGCCATTGCCGGCATAAAACCCGGCGTAACTTGCAGTGATGTATACAAACTCGCTTGGCAAGTATTTGAAGATGAAGGCGTTGCCAAAGATTTTACCCACGGCCTTGGGCATGGGGTGGGGCTTGAAACCCATGAAGCACCAAGCCTAAACCCGCGCTGCCACACTGTGCTTAAGCCGGGCATGGTGGTAACGGTAGAGCCAGGTTTGTATTATCCTGAATGGGGCGGCGTGCGCCGCGAATTTATGGTGCTTGTGGAAGAAGAAGGGTGCAAAATATTATAGCCTTACACCGTCATAAGCGGGTAAGCATTCCTGCGAATAAACATTCCTTGACCACCAAAAAATATATAAGTAGACTCCATTCGTATCTGACACATTTCACCCTTAGAGAGCAATATGTCCCAATCCACATCATCCTTATTAAAGGTACTTGATTTAGTAGTTTTTGGCCCAGAAACAGCCACCAGCAAACATTTTTTTGCCTTGCGCTTAGAAAGACCTCAATGGGATTCTTGGCGCCCTGGCCAATTTGTTATGGTGCGCCCGCGCTCTTTCGGTCTTGATATACCTTGGGCTCGCCCCCTTGGCATTTGTCATGTAACGCCCCAACACCTTATCTGTTTTTTTCAAGTTGTGGGCAAAGGCACTGAACGCATGGCAGAACTTAAAGCCGGTGATTTAGTGCAAGTGTGGGGCCCCCTTGGCAATGGTTTTGCCATGGAACCGGAAACACCTACCCTTCTTTTGGCTGGCGGCATAGGTATTGTGCCTTTTGTGGGCTATGTGCATGAGCACCCAAAACCTTGGAATCTCAGCATGACTTTTGGCCATAGAGCCAATGCCAATTGCTATCCCTTAGACAGCATCAACGAACGCATAGCTGTAGATTCTTTACGCGAACCGGCCAATGGCGATATTGAAAACTTTATTTTTACTCTGCACGAAAGAATGAAAGAAATAGCGGAACAACAAGGCCTTGTATTAGCTTGCGGCCCTTTGCCCTTTTTAAAAACAGTGCAAAAATTTGCGCTTGAACTTAAAGTGCGCACGCAACTTTCTTTGGAATCGCGCATGGCTTGTGGTGTTGGCGCCTGCCTTGGCTGTGTTGCCAAAACCACCGACGCTTGGCCTGTGAAAGACAAAAAAAATTGGCCCATCCAAACATGCACCCACGGCCCCGTTTTTTGGGCAGAACACATCACGCTGGATTAAAGGAAGCATGCCATGAATACTTCTGTTACCTTACAAGGGCAAAGACCTCTGCATCTAAAAAACCCTATTATTCCGGCTTCAGGTACCTTTGGCTATGGGCTTGAATTTGCAAACTATGGCAATTTATCGTCCCTTGGGGGCATGGTAGTTAAAGGGCTTTCTTTGAAACCAAGAGCCGGCAACGCTCTGCCCCGCGTGACCGAAAGCCCTGCGGGTATGCTCAATGCCGTTGGTTTACAAAATGACGGTGTTATGACTTTTATTAAAGAAAAACTCCCCCGTCTGCCTTGGCAAGAAACAGCCATCATTGCCAATATTTACGCAACAGATGCTCAAGAATTTGCCGAACTTGCCCAAATTTTGGCAAACGAAAAAGGCATTGCAGCCTTAGAAGTAAACATATCTTGCCCCAATGTAAAAGAAGGCGGCATACTTTTTGGGCAAGACCCACACATGGCAGCAAAGCTCACAGAAGCTGTGCGCAAAGCCGCACCTAATAAACCGCTGATTATTAAACTTTCGCCCAATGTTACCAACATTGCCCACATAGCCGAAGCGGTAGAGGGTGCCGGTGCCGATATGATTTCTTGCATCAACACTGTATCGGCCATGGGTGTAGACATTCGCAGCAAAAAACCACAATTAGCTAATATTATTGGTGGACTTTCTGGACCGGCCATCAAACCAGTGGCTCTGCGCTGTGTGTGGCAAGTGTGCCAAGCGGTTAAAATTCCTGTTATAGGTCTTGGCGGCATACGTTCGGCCGAAGATGTGCTGGAATTTATCCTTGTGGGTGCCCATGCTGTGCAAGTGGGCACAGCCAACTTTTTCCAGCCGGATTTTTGCTTTAATCTCATCCCGCAATTGGAAGAATTGTGCCGCGAATTGGACATTCAAGATTTAGCATCCTATCGCGGTTCACTCATAACTAACTAATTTAACAAAAAAATAGAGCACTATGTTAGAAATTGTTGTTTTTTTAAGCGGCGCCTTAATCATGGTTTTGGAGATGGTGGGGGCCCGTGTTATGGCACCGCACCTTGGCACATCGGTTATTGTTTGGACAAGCCTCATAGGCGTTGTGCTGGCTTGTTTAGCCGTGGGCGCTTGGCTTGGGGGAAGATTAGCCGATAAAAATCTTTCTTTTACTATACTTGCGCGTATTTTGGCAGGCGTTGGCCTTGGTTGTGCCCTCACAGCCCTTGGGCACCGTTTTGTGGGCGCACTTATTACTTCAAGCGTAAGTAATATCTATTTATCTGCCGTTTTGGCTGCCATATGCCTTTTTGCTTTTCCTGCCGTACTTTTTGGCATGGTTTCGCCCTATATTATACGTTTGCGCTTGGCAGACATTGCCACATCCGGCGCCACTGTAGGGCGCCTTTATGCTCTTTCCACCGCCGGCAGTATTATGGGTACATTTCTTGGCGGATTTGTGCTCATCTCCTTTTTTCCAAGCACCTATATATTGCTCGGCACTGCCGCAAGTATGCTGCTTTTATCCTTATTGGTAAGCCGCGGCAAATCTTCTGAGGTGCTTCCGCGCGTGCTCATACTTCTAACCTTACCACTCCTTGGCTATTATAATGCTTCTTATGAACAAAGGCTCACAGCCCAAGGCTCCCCACCGCCTGTGGAAACATTATACAATAATATCAGGCTGTCACAAGGGCAAAATCACGAAGGAAGACAAGTGCGCCTTATGGCCACAGACCCTGGCTATGCGCAATCCGGCATGTATATCAACGCTCCTTCCGAGCTGCTTTTTGAATATACCAAGCGCTATACCATAGCCACTTCTCTTTTTCCCAAAGCCCAAAAAATACTTATGCTTGGTGGTGGTGGTTATTCTGTGCCCAAATGGCTCCTGGCCGGACACGGCGGCCTTGACAGCCAAAATTTGCGCCTTGATGTTGTGGAGCTAGATCCCGGCATGACAGCCCTTGCCAAAAGCCATTTTGCCCTGCCGGAAGATCCGCGTATGCGTATTTTCCACGAAGACGCCAGACGCCATATTAATATGAGCCAAGAAAAATACGACCTTATCTTTGTGGATGTGTTTAATTCTCATTATTCCGTACCCTTCCATATGGGAACGGTAGAAGCTGCCAAAACTTTGCGCCGTATTGTTAATAATGACGGGGCTGTGCTTATGAATATCATCTCTGCCTTTGAAGGCAAAGACGCGGCCATTTTGCAAAGCATATACGGAGCCCTTTCTCAAGCATTTGGCAAGCTCTATATCTTTGCTGTCACGCCGCAAATGCCACTCACCGAAGTACAAAATTTTATGGTGCTGGCTCTACCAAAAGCTGAACCTCATATAGAAAATATTCTTAAAGAGTATGCAAGCACCCCCAAAAAAAACATAGGTCGCTTTGCCAAAAACACAGAAAGCATGCTCCACGCACAGTTAAAGCAAAGCATTTCCTTAGAAGTACCGCCACTGCGCGACGAATTTGCCCCCGTGGAGCGTTATGCCCAAGCTTTGCTGCAATAATGAATCGCCTTTATGTTAATTTGATGTAAAAATTATGTTCACCCATATCGTTTTTAAAAATAGATTCCCGCAAAAAATACTAACAATATAAAAGCGTTACACAACATTTACAATTTATCGCGGCATTTTTTATATAAGCCATACAACTTGCACTTTTCTGCTTTTGCGTTATATGTATTCTTAGCATAATAATGGGAGTACACGTTGTCAGATTTTCCCTCCCGTTAAAACATTATCTAGGAGATATTCATGCCCTTAAAAGCATTACTTACCGTGTTATTATTTGCCGGTTCCCTTTTTATCATAGCCATTCAAGATGCTGATGCGGCGCGTTTTGGCGGACGTAAATCCTTTGGGAGCAAGCCTTCCATGCAGCGTTCCACAACAGCTCCCAAGCAACAACAAGGCGTAACCCAAGCCCCTCCCGGCGCCAGTGCTGCCCAAAGCGTAAAAAAACCCGGTCTGCTCGGCGGTATGGGCGGTATGTTTGGTGGCCTTTTGGCCGGCACCTTATTAGGTTCTTTGCTGTTTGGCGGTGATTTTGACGGTGGTGGCATTATGGATATTTTGCTCATTGCCCTTTTATTATTCTTGGCATTTAAGCTTTTTGCGCGAATACGAGGCAACTCACGACCCCAAATGGCTGGGGGATATGCTTCGCAAGGAGCACAAGCCCCACACGAGCAACAAGGAATGCACTATCAATCCACACCGCAACAAAACCAAGGCGACCATTGGTCTAATTTACAACAAGGCGGTCAGCCCGCCGCTCCCGCAGGCCCACAAGTTCCCGAAGGCTTTGACGTGGAAGATTTCTTAAAAGGCGCAAAAATGGCCTTTAGCCGCTTGCAAACTTCGTGGGATAAACGTGATTTGGAAGACATTGCGCTTTTCACAAGCCCTGCCGTACTTGAAGAAGTGAAAGCCCAATTGGCCGAAGACCCCACCCCAAGCCAAACAGAAGTATTGCTTAATAATGCACAACTTTTAAGCGTTAAAGAAGAAAACGGCGAGCAATTGGCCACTGTATATTTTGACGTGCTCATGCGCGAAGCTCCCACCAAGGACACAGCTCAAGTGCGCGAAGTATGGCACTTTATACGCCCTGCCGGCGGTGGTTCTTGGAAGCTTGACGGCATACAGCAAGTGGAACCTTAGTCTTTAACTTGCTTTAATACTTTAAGTTTAAAAAGCCCCGCGTGTTTTACTACGCGGGGCTTTATTATTTA
>CAYJGS010000015.1:0-1313 GCA_964369505.1 uncultured Desulfovibrionaceae bacterium
GTCTTTTATTACATTTCAGATTATTGTGAGCGTAGCAAAGCAATCCATGCCTTTTAAATCAGAAAGTCGTAATTAATATATTATTTTTAAAAGACTGCTAGCAAAAAAACAAAGCCCACATATTTCTTTTTAAAAATAATAAAATAAATCATCTTGTTATATAATGGGTTTTACATTTTATATGGTTTAGATATAGCCAAAATAAGTAAGAAGCCTTAAATATATATAATGAGACATTTGCGCAATTCATTGCGTAGGGTCTCACGGAGCGTTGGCGGCAGTCAATGTGTGCCATATATCAAGAATAGAGCGAGTCTTAATTGTCCATTAAATGATTGATTTTAATATTTTCTACTCTGCGCAGTAAATTTTTATATTAAAACAACTTTTCAAATAGTACCAATAAATTTACATGTAAAAATAATTGTGCAGAGCTTTCATAATAAGCAAAGTTATCGGCCTTCTATGGTGTTGCGTTTATGGATATTCAAAATAACAAAAGCATTTATTTTTAAGTTATTTACCATATTTTGTATTTTGGGAATTCAAGAAAAAATAACATTATTGGTTGTGCTTTTTTGGTAAAACTAAATTTAAGCTTTGGAGCTGACTGTGTAACATTTAACAGGTGGGAAGAACTATGAAAATAAGAACAACGTTTTTTATTTCTAGCCTTTTAGTTGTGCTAATGATCTCCGTATCACTATTTTTCCTTTTTGCAGCAAGTCGTTCTTTCACAAAAGTCCAAGAAGTTAATGAGAATAACGATATATTAATCGAATTATCACGTGAACTTAAGAGCTCATCCGAAGCTCTCACCGATAATGTGCGGCTGTATGTGGCAAACAATGACGAAGCATTTAAAGAAGAGTATAACAAAATAGTTGCCATAAGAGCTGGCAAGTTGCCACGACCACAATCTGCAAGTGTTGCTCCTGATAAAAGTGTGGCACTTCTTGATTTATTAAAACAATACGGCCTTACGGATGAAGAATTTGCTTTGCTTGAAGAGGCAAATGCACTTTCAAATACTTTGGTGGGTATTGAAGTTGAAGCTATGAACGCTATGCAAGGGAAATTTAAAGATAATAGCGGGAATTATACAATTACCGGCGCCCTTGACCAACAAAAGGCAATGGATTTGGTGTTTGGAGAGCAATATAGGAATCAAATAACTAAAATTATGGCTCCTATCAATGTTTTCTTTTCTAAATTAAACACTAGAACAGATGCTCTTTCCCAAAATGTAACAGATGAATTTACGCAATCTAAGAGTATTGCCATGATTTGTATGTTTATCACTGTTGCTGTGG
>CAYJGS010000015.1:1323-20000 GCA_964369505.1 uncultured Desulfovibrionaceae bacterium
GCTATTCTTTCGTATTTATTTATCCAAAGTGCCGTAGTTAAACCTATAGAAAAATTAACTGGTTTTGCTAAAGAAATGAGTAAGGGCAATTTATCAGCTACTATTGAGTCAAACAAAAAGGATGAAATTGGTCAGCTTATAGATGCAATGCGTACTATACTTATTACCATAAGTAGTATTGTTGATGAAGTAACTCATACCTCTGGTAAAGTTTCTACTGGATATTTAGACTCACAAGCTGACGATGCAAAATTTAATGGCGGTTTTAATGAGCTTGTTGTTTCTGTAAATAGCCTTATAAAGTCATATCAGGAATTACTTGATAATATGTCAACCGGAATTTTTACAGCTACACCAGATAATCATGTGCTTTATATGAACAAAATTGCTAAAAAAGTTCTGGGAACAGCTGATGTTATCGGAAAAAATTGCGGAAATCTTTTTAATACTCCTGCTTGTGGCAACGAAAATTGCTTGGGCTATAATGCTATGCTGAAGGGTGATACAGTATTTGCGACAGCTTCTTGTGTGATAAATGGCGAAAATTTGTATTTTGATGTGTTTGCCACTCCTTTTGTTGATGCCAATAAGAATGCTGTAGGATATATTGAATTTCTCAATGATATTACAAAAATTCATGAACAAGGTGAAGCAATCAAGAATATGTCAGTCAGAGCCACTGAAATTGCAGTTCGCGTGGCCACAGCATCAGAAGAGCTTTCAGCTCAAACGGATCTGATTGTTGAGGGTTCTAATTTTCAACGTGAACGCATTGAGAGAACCAGCACAGCCATGACGGAAATGAATGCATCTGTGCAAGAAGTGGCACACAACGCATCAAATACAGCCGAACAAAGTAATGCAGTGCTTGGGAAAGCACAAGGAAGCATTGAAACCATACGGAAAATGTCTCAAGCAATGGAGACTTTAACCGATTCGGCTGGAAATTTGACAAAAAATATGGAAACATTGGATCAACTTTCCAATGGCATTGGCAGTATTATCAATGTGATTACCGATATTGCCGATCAAACCAATCTCCTTGCCCTAAACGCTGCCATTGAGGCCGCACGAGCTGGTGAGGCAGGGCGAGGCTTTGCCGTTGTAGCAGACGAAGTTAGAAAACTTGCCGAAAAAACCATGAGCGCAACTGGCGAGGTGGGGAGCAGTGTTCGTTCAATCCAAAAATCAAGCACAGCAAACCAAGAAGAAGTGAAACAAGTTGTACAGCAAATATCACAAGTTTCTGAATTTGCAAAACAATCAGAAGGTTCTTTGCAAGAAATTGCGTCTGTAACAAGCCTTAATACAGAACTGATTCATCAAATTGCAAATGCTGCCAACGAGCAAACGACTGTTTCAGAAGAAATTTCACAGTCCATGAGTGATATTAATGAGGTTGTAAATAAAAATGCTGAAGCCATTCTCCAGTCTGCCAGTGCAATTCGTGACCTTGCAGAACAGTCACAAGAGCTGCGAGAGACAATGCGTAAAGTATAATATCCTTAGAGTGCTGACAATAGCGGCGCAAAACCCACGAAGTGGGGTTTGTCATCAAACTGAGGCACAATACAGCTCTGTATTGTGCCTTAACTTTTTTCTTTAAACGTATTACATATTGTTTCAAAATCCATTAACCGTATTACCCTTTAAAAGTTTTTCAAACTGGCACTTTTTTTAAAACTTTTTGAAATTCATTGACATAAAATATTTTAATGAACATTACAGTGTATGAAAGGTAGCAATCAAAATAGCACTTGTAACCTTAATATTAATACACGCTGCACGTATTTAGCATTAATTATTATTATTTTTGTTTTTTAGGGTAATTTACATCGATGCAGGAGTTTTTATGGTTAAATCCACAACTGGACATAATTACAAGGAACAGGTGTACGCTATTTTAAAAAAGGCTATAACCACACATGAATTGCGCCCCGGTGATAAGGTTAGTGTGCGCAAGCTTGCAGAAAGCCTTAACATGAGCAGAACACCCGTGCGAGAGGCCATCCATGCTTTGCGTGATGAAGGCTGGCTTAGTGTAAAACCATGGCAAGGAACTGTGGTAAGATCTGTTACAAAGCGTGAAGTTGAAGAGATTATGCACCTGCGCATGGCCATAGAACCATATGCAATAGAGTTAGCCTTGCCGTATCTTGGAGAAAGAGACATTAATTACTTAGCATCACTTATTGAAAAACAAAAACATGCTGCTGATCAAGATTTTGCCAGTCAGTTTATTGAAACAGACAAAGAGTTCCATAGCCACCTGGCAAATATTACCAAAAATAGCAGAATCATACATATTATGAAAGAAATGGGCGAGCTATATTCACGCCTTGGCATTGAGGCTGTGCAAGAAAAAAGCCGTTATGAGCTAGCCATTCAAGAACATATCACCATTGTAGATGCTTTACGCACGCGCGATGTGCAAGTATCTGCCAATGCCATGCGCGTACATGTGCACCGCACTCTTGAAGCGTTGCTCACTTGGCTTGATATAAAAAAATAATATAAATGAACACGTAACAAGCTGTATAGCAGTAGAAGGAGATTGAAAAAACATGATGAAGGTTGCATCTATCCAATTGGAACTCAATGACAAACGCACTAAAGAAGAAGTTGTTGCCTATGCCTTGTCCATGCTAGACAAATGCCAAGGCTATGATTTTATTATGTTACCAGAATTATGGAACATAGGTTTTGTCAATTATGAGCGCTATCATGCCGAAAGTGAAAGTATTGACGGCTATACTGTAAAAGCTCTCAGCGCCAAAGCTAAAGAATTGAATGCATATGTGCATGGCGGCAGTTTTGTAGAAAGCAAAGACGGTGCTTATTATAATACCAGCGTACTTTTTGACCGCAGCGGCACACTCATAGCCAGTTACAGAAAGATGCATCTTTTTACTTTTCAATCGCGCGAACCGGAATTTTTAAGCCCGGGCACTTCTTTAACGGTGGTGGATACAGAATTTGGTAAAATGGGGCTTTCTACGTGTTATGATATGCGCTTCCCTGAATTTTATCGCAAAATGGTAGATATGGGCATGGAATTTATTTTAGTTCCGGCGTGTTGGCCTTATCCACGCCAAGAGCCGTGGGAAGTGCTCAATCAAGCTCGTGCATTAGAAAATACCTGCTACCTCATTTCTTGCAATGCCACAGGCGCACAAATGGGCACCTTATATATGGGGCACAGCAAAATTGTAGACCCTTGGGGAACAGTGGTGGCCGGCGCAAGCTTTAGAGAAGGTATTGTTACAGCATGCATTGATCCTTCTTTGGTGCAAACTGTGCGCGGTATATTTCCTGTGCTTAAAGACAGAATATTAACAATGTAACATAGGTTGAAGGAGTTCGCAGTGAAGTATGATGTTATTACAGTTCGCGCAGACGGTAATGTAACCAAAAAACAAGTAGAATGGGATCATTGCGTGTGCATTGGCTATGCAGGGCGTGATCAAGAAAGTGTTATAGCACACGTTGAAGAGCTCAAGGCCATTGGTGTGCCAGCTCCTCAAACTGTTCCTAGTATGTACTGGAGCGATCCCACATGCATTGGATCAAACACAAGCCTTTCTGTGGTGGGCGATGGATGCTCTGGCGAAGTGGAGTTTTTTGCAGTATTTGATGAAGAAGGCAAAATGCACTTTACCGTTGCCAGTGATCATACAGACAGAAAACTTGAAACCGTTTCTGTTTCTAAAGCCAAGCAGGTATGCAGCAAAATTATTGCCAATGTGTTTTGGCATTATGATGATGTAAAAGATCATTGGGATTCCATTGAATTGCGTTCTTGGGTAACAGAGCCTGGTCAAAAAGAAAGATTGTATCAAGATGCAACACTAGCTAAACTTCTTTTGCCCGAAGAACTTTATGAAAAAGCCAAAAAAGATCTGCAACAATGGCATGGTGAAGGATCTTTTGTTTTTTGCAGCGGTACCATTCCTCTTGTGAGTGAAATATGCTATAAGGGGGCATTCCGTATGGAGTTACGCGATCCTGTGCTTAAGCGCAGTATACAGCACGCATATAATGTTATTGAGCTGCCAGACCGTAACTAGTGTAACTTTTTACAAATAGTATGTAATAGTGCTATTATGTTTTTTAAGGAGTAGATGAACTATGAAAATGCTGTATGTACATTGTGTTAAAGTCATGCTTATAGCTATGTTGCTTGCCATAAGCGCTCCTCTAGCTCAAGCATATCCCGATAAGCCTGTAAAGCTTATTGTCCCTTTTAACCCAGGCGGCGGCACTGACCAACAAGCGCGCATGGTAGAAAAAGATTTTAAAGAAGAGTTCGGGCAAGCCGCAACCTTTATTTATAAACCAGGTGCCGATGGCGCCATAGGCGGAACAGAAATTGCCAACTCCAAGCCCGATGGTTTAACCATAGGTGTATATACTTTCCCTTTATTTTACATGAATATTCTTACAGAAAAAGGGCGATATAAGCTGGATAGCTTTGATTATCTTGCCATTTCGAGCCTTGATATTCCTGTTCTTGTGTCACGCAAAGACAGCCCCATCAAGGATTTTGCCACCTTTATTGCAGAAGCAAAGGCCAATCCTGATAAAAAGCTCACAGTGGGCACCACCGAAACTCTTGGACCTACGCATATTGCCGCTCTTAAATTGCAACAATTAGGTATACCTATCAATATTGTTATTATGGCCGGTGGTTCCAAAGCTATGGCAGCTGTACTTGGGGGGCATATTGATGTGCTTTTCACTCCCATGGGTGCCGCACAAAATTCTGCAAAAAGCTTAAACTTCCTTGCCATTGCTTCTGAAAAGCGTGAAAAACAATTGGCAGACGTTCCTACCATGGGCGAAGAAGGTTTTCCTGTTGTGGCCATGGGCGCTCGCATTTGGGTAGCTCCTAAGGGTTTGCCTGCAGATGTAAAACAACGCTTGGTGGACGGTTTTAGAAAAATATACTCTAAGCCAGACGTTATCGAACGTCATACCAAGGCTGGTCAAAACATAAGTTTTGGTACAGACAAAGAATTGGAAAAAATTGTAAATGATTTTTCCAAAGAAGGCCCAGCCCTTGTAAAGCTTTACTTAGATAGTAAACAATAGGTTAAGCAATGCCCTTGAGCATATTGCTTGAGGGCATTTATCAAAAAATCTAGCTACAGAATTTATAATATTTCAAGGAGCATTCTCATGTTGGTAGTAGATCGCCGTGTGTTAAAGGAAAGACGTGAAAAAGTAGTAGCAACTGTGCAAGAAGCTGGACATGATGCTGTGCTTGTTTTTGCTCAAGGTAGCGCTGTGGGTTCAGCTTCAAGGGCTCATGGATACATGCGTTATTTAACAGATTGGGATGGTTATACAAATATCAGCGTGCTTTTGCTCATACCCAACCAAGAACCGGTTATTTTGGCAACCAATGTGTTCCATGAATTTTTGGCCAAAGAAGGTTATTGGATTGATGATGTTCGCTTTGTTCTTCCCCCAAGTCTTGGGGCGGAGGCTGTAAAAATTTTACGAGAGCGTGTGCCTCAATGCCGTAAATTGGCACTTTTAGGACGTGCTGAAATGGTTGTACCGTTTTGGCAAGCCCTCACCGAAGGTTTAGCAGGGGTAGAGTTTACCGATGTGGAAAATTTGGTGGATCCTTTCCGCACCATTAAAGACAGTTTGCAATATTCTATTCACAGCCGTGGCGCAGAAATATGCGATCAAATGTTTGACGCTTTACGTCAATTTGTGCGTAAAGGTATTCCTACTTACCAAATCCAAAGCGCTGTTGAAAAAGTTGCTCGTGATGTGGGTGCAGAGTATGTGCAAACGTGGCTTACCATTCGCCCTGCGGCAGATTATTCTCGTTTTAGGCGCGAAGAGTGCTTACGCACGCCCATGTATGGCGATCAAGTGCTTTTAGGTATTTATTTGCTTTATCAAGGGCATTGGGCTCATGCCATACGCATGGGCACGTATGGCCCCCCTTCTAAAGCGCAAGAGCGAGCTTTTGATATTGTGTATGAAATGCAAGAAGCCGGCTTAAAAGTGTTGCAACCTGGTGGTAATTTGTATGATGTAAACCGTGCTTTTGATCAAGTTATGGCAAAGCATTTTAGTCCGGAAGCCTTAGATAAATTATTTATTTTCCGTCATGCACACGGCCTTGGGCATAGTTATGAAGACCCCATTACCAGCAATCCCTTCCCGCAACCATATGGGCCCAAAGTGCCTAGCTTGCCCTCTGATCATATTCTTATAGAGCCGGGTATGCTTTTTGAGTTTCATCCTAATTATTTTGAACACAATGTAGCAGGTGGGGCCCTTGGCGATATGATTTTTGTTACAGAAAAAGGCCCTGAAATTATGACGAAGTTTCCACGCATTCATGTGCGCTGGGATGTATAATATCGAATATGGCGATACTGGATTTAAGAGTTTATTGTAGGAGAATAATTTGTGACTGATCTTATTATCACAGGTCTACTTAATACGTTTGACCCCATAAATATTTTGGTTATGGTTGGGGGTTTGGCTATTGGCATTGTGGGTGGTATGCTTCCCGGTATTACAGTGGTGACCACCATAGCCTTATTTGTGCCCTTTACCTTTAGTCTTCCTGCTGAAACTGCCCTTATAGCTTTAGGTGCCATCTATTGTGGTGCATCCTATGGTGGAGCTAATGCGGCCATTCTTATTAATGCCCCCGGGCAACCGGGTTCTATTGCTACCACCTTTGACGGTTACCCCATGACCAACAAGGGTGAAGCTGAAAAGGGGCTTTTTACAGCTTTGCTTGCCTCTGCTTATGGTGGCATTGTAGGTGCTGTCTTGCTGTTGCTCTTTTTTGAACCCTTGGCCAAATTAGCTCTGCATTTTGGTTCGGAAGCTTTTTTCTGGATGGCCATTTTTGGGCTTACCACGTTGGCCGCCATGGCCACAGGGCATGTCTTGCGCAGTCTTTTTGCTGGCCTATTGGGCTTAGCTTTAAGTACAGTGGGGCTTGATCCCAGCAGTGGCTTTCCTCGCTTTACCTTTGATATATTTTCTTTGACACAAGGTTTTGACATGGTTGTTCTTATGACAAGCCTGTTTTCCCTGTCGCAAATGCTTTTTCTTATGGAAAGCAAAGACGAATACATTGCCGACTTTGTTAAAAAACCAGGAGTCTTTCTTCATGTAGCTCGTTACCTTGCTACGCGTTGTAAGGTGCTTTTAACCACATCTTCTGTGCTTGGAACCTTTATTGGCGGCCTTCCCGGTGCCGGGGGCAGTGTGGCTGCCATTATTACGTATAATGAAGCCAAGCGCTGGGATAAAGAACCGGAACGCTATGGCACCGGCATTATTGAAGGTGTTGCTGTGCCAGAAAGTGCCAACAATGCCTGCGTGGGCGGATCCTTGGTGCCCCTTATGGCTCTTGGTATTCCCGGCAGTGCTTCTGCAGCTGTGCTCATGGGCGGATTATTGGCACAAGGCCTTACCCCAGGCCCTCAACTATTAGAAACCAACGCTTCCATAGCTTATACCTTTATTGCCAGTTTGATCGTGGTAAATCTGTATATGATTGCCGTGGGTTTTGGGCTTGCCAAGGTGTGCGCGTCCATTTTAGACGTGCCCAAACGTTATATCATCCCCTCTGTTATTACCCTGTCTATGTTGGGCGCATTTTCTTTGCGCAATAGTTTATTTGATGTGCTTATCTTATTGCTTTTTGGGGGCGGTGCTTACCTTTGCCTTAAAGCTAAAATTCAACCTGCCAGCATTGCCCTTGGGGTGGTGCTTGGGCCCATTATCGAAGAATCCCTTACCACAACACGCATGAGAGCCCTTTCAGAAGATTCCATATGGTCTTTGCTCATATTTGAACCTCTTTCCATGCTTTTTATCGTGCTAAGTATAGCTTCTTTGTCCATTCCTCTTATTTTAAAGAGAGTAAAGATGCGTCGTGGTGCCCAGTCAGACCCATCTGAAAGTGTGCATATGGTCGCGCCGAAAAAAGTTTTTAACAAGGCCAATGCTTTTAGATTTGAGCAAATAATGATAGGCTTTTTAACACTTGTAAGTGCCTTTTTTGTGTATGAAAGTCTTTTGCTTTCAGGCAATGAACAGACATTCCCGCTTATTGTCTTTAGCCTTATGACAGTGATGGGTGTTGTTATTTTTGTGCTGGGTATGTTTGCACCCATAAGCGGTGAAAAAGATTCTACGCCCAAGGCAGCTTATATAAATATTGGCGTATTTTTTGCTGTCTCTTTGATTACGTATATGTTTATTCCTGTGATGGGTTTTTATACGGCTTTATTCTTTTGCATTATCTGCATGCTCAGTATCTCAGCTTTTTGGAACAGAGGAGAGCCCATACGCATACAAGCCTTAGCGCGTATTTTGGGCATGGCCTTTGCTATTGTGGCAGTGCAATACACATGCTTCTCCTTCCTTTTGCAAGTGCCCACCCCCACAGGCTTCTTTATCTAGATATAGTAAAAAAGTTATATATAAAGAAAGCCGCTCAATTTTGAGCGGCTTTCAGAGTGTTGACAAAGTCTTCTTCCCCCAGACCCTCTTTTCAAAAAACTTTAATGGCGGCAATGGGTTATCTTTGAAGTGTAATTTTTGCCGCATCTAAGGTTCTCAAAAGTTTCACTCACAACGCAAAGCATTTTTATAATGCGGCTTTGTCCGCTTTGAGCGGCTTTTTGATGTTTAATTCTTTGTGTTGCTTTCTTCAGTGTTGCTGCGTGGTGCATTTTCTGAATCTGTGGGCACATCCACAATGGTGGCATGATCTATAATGGTAGCATCGTCAATGGTAGCGTCATCTTTGACAGATTCCACCACATGCGCTTCGGCTTCGGCAAGTGCCGGCAAAGCATGAGCGTCCATATATGCAGGCGGCAATTGCACAGAACCTTTATCCACAATAATTTGCCCTGTGCGTTCCAGCACTTCGCGTCTAAAAGCGTATTCTTCTTGCATATGTTTTGTGCGATAGGCAAACCATGTGCGCCCCAAATAAGCCACACACCAAGCCAAAATAAGGCCGCCTATTATCCACGGTAAATAGGCTTTTAGTCCACTCACCATCTGCAAAAGCATTTGTATGGCGCCGTCCACATAAAAGAGCGCCACACCCAAAAGCAAAATGCCCACAAGCAAAACAGCCGTTGGCGCGCCTTGAATAATGGCGTAAACTTTGCGCAAACGTTCGGGCAATTCTTTTTGCCAGGCTTCGTCTTCTTCTATGCGCTTGCCACGTAAAGAGCGGAAAAGGCCAACGCCTGCCAAATGCACTATGAGCAAAAGGGCTGCCGGAGCCAATATGGCGCCCAAGGCATAACCAAGCCAGGGAAATTGAAAGCGTGGGGGGCCACCGTCTATGCCCGGTTCGGCGTGGATAATGCCATAAAAAAAAGCCACCGCTCCCACAACCAATTCCAACATAAATATGGCTATGGATAAGTAAAACAAAAGTTCTTTGTGTTGCTTATGATACCAAAAATTTGTGACATTTTCTTGGGCAGCTTGCTTTATATTTTCTTTTGCGGATTGTTTTTCTTCTGTATGTTCTGTGGTATTTTTCATAATTTTTTTATTTTGTTATAATACATGGGTTCGGCATACTATGCTTTTACGCAAAGGCTGACAAGTTTTTAGCGGCTCTTTAGCATGTCACAATACATAAGGCCTAAAATGTACTTTGCAAGAAAAAATCATTATTTTTTTGCATCACGTTAACAACCTGTTGCAAAAGTCTATTTTCAAAAAAATATTTACGGTATGCTTTTTCAACTGACCGCATAACGCTTGGTGCTACAGGACGTAGCACCAAGCGTTATACTATCTGTTCAAAAAGAACAGCATGCCACAGGATGTGGCAAGCCGCGCAGCGGAGCAAGCCAAAGGCAAGCATGAATTTACTTCATGCGCCGCCGACGCTTGCGATAGCTTGTGTGCTACAGGACGTAGCACCAAGCGTTATACTATCTGTTAAATTAGGTTGACGGGTCGGTGCAAATACCTATATGGCATACAAACAAGACGTTAACTTTTTACCACGAAATATTTATGAAACCAGAAATACTAGCCCCCGCGGGCGATACTCCTTCTTTTTTGGCAGCTCTAGCAGCAGGTGCCGATGCTATTTATGTGGGCTTGAAGCATTTTTCTGCCCGTATGCAGGCCGAAAACTTCAGCACCACCGAACTTTCACGGCTCACCAATCTTGCGCATAAAAATGACGCCCGTGTATATGTGGCCATGAATACCATGCTCAAATCAAACGATATGAGTAGCGCCTATAATTTGGTGTCACGCCTAGACAGAGACGTGCAGCCGGACGCACTCATAGTGCAAGACCCGGGCTTTGTGTATCTTGCGCGGCAAGCCGGATTTGAAGGCGGCATATATCTTTCTACGCTAGCAAATATTACGCACCCTTCCGGCCTATTGGCTGCAAAAGAATTGGGCGCAGATAGGGTGATTTTACCGCGCGAGCTCAGTATTGATGAAATACGCACCATGGGCGAAGCTTGCCCCGATGGCATTGAGCTTGAATGCTTTGTGCACGGTGCTTTGTGTTATTGTGTTTCCGGCCGATGTTATTGGTCAAGTTATATGGGCGGTAAAAGCGGTTTGCGGGGGCGCTGTGTGCAGCCTTGCCGTCGTATATATAAGCAAGGGGGCAAATCCATACCCCAAGCTGCTGTGCGCGAAGAGAACAAAAAGTTTTCCCCCGGCAAAAATGCCCGTCATAGTTCACACGGTCAGCGCAAAGGGCATACTGGTCGCGCAGGCCGCGAGCGCACGAGTAAGGAACACAGCGGTCGTTATTTTTCTTGCTTAGACCTTTCTTTAGATGTGTTGGCAAAAACTTTACTTGAAGTGCCAAAGCTCACTTCTTGGAAAATCGAAGGGCGCAAAAAAGGCCCGCACTATGTGTATCATGTGGTGGCAGCGTATAAAACCTTGCGCGATAATCCCCATGATTCTAAGGCTAAAAAAATGGCTGAAGATTTCTTGGAAATGGCTTTGGGGCGCCCCACGTCCAAAGCGCGCTTTTTACCGCAAAAAAATAATATTCCCACAGCACCCAATGATCAAACAAGTTCGGGCTTGCTCATAGGCAAGGCGCAGATTGACGATGAAGGCAAGCCTTTTATGAAGCCATACAGGGAATTATTGCCACAAGATTATTTGCGCATAGGTGTAGAAGACCAAACGTGGCACAGCACTTTATCGGTGAGTCGTCGCATACCCAAGGCCGGCACTCTTGCTTTGCGTGTGCCCAAGCACAAAACACCCAAGGTGGGCACTCCCATATTTCTTATTGACAGGCGTGAACCTGAGCTTGTGCAAATATTACAAAGCTGGCAAAAAAAGCTTGAGGCTTGCAAGGCAAAGCCGGCCACTGCTGTGCAGGGTGAGCCGTATTTTCCGCCGCGTTATGCGGGCCCGCGTTCCGGATTTGCCAATATGACTTTGCGTGCCCATATGCCGCAAGGGCGCGAAACGCGCAGTGCCAAAGGCGGGCATATGGCTTTGTGGCTTTCGCCCAAGGCGCAAGAACTTTCGCGCACCATTGTGCCCCGTGTATCTTGGTGGTTGCCGCCGGTTATCTGGCCTGAGGAAGAAAAAAACATACGCCGCCTGCTTAACCATATGTGCCGCGCAGGGGCCACTCAATTTGTATGTAATGCCCCTTGGCAGAGGGAGCTTTTTAAAGAATTTGAACATCTTGCCGAACTTGAATTTGTGGCAGGGCCTTTTTGTAATATAGCCAATGTGGCGCATCTTGCTCTTTTGCAAGATATGGGTTTTTCTGCAGCCATTATTACTCCGGAACTACCGGCAAAGGATATATTAACTCTGCCCAAAGAAAGCCCCATTCCCTTAGGCTTTGTGCTGGACGGTTTTTGGCCTGTGGGCATTGCCCGTTTTGGTTTGCTTGGCGTTAAGGCCAATGAACCTTTTATGAGCCCCAAGGGTGAAATTTTTTGGGCCAGAAATTATGGCGGCAATGTGTGGTTATATCCCGGCTGGCCTTTAGATTTTAATGATAAAAAAACCGAATTAGATCAAGCCGGTTATAGTTTTTATGTGCATATATATGAACACGTTCCGGCCAGTCTGCCAGAAGCAAGGCGTCATGGCCTCTTTAATTGGGACGGGGATTTGCTGTAATAAAATTTATAAAAAATTTAGATACATCAGTATTAATTGTGTCAATGCTGCGCCTCTGTATAGTAACTTATGCAGGGGCGTATATTATTTAGTCGAACATGAAAAACGCATTTTCAATGCATTTTTCTAAAGGCACATTGGCTCCAAATATCCCCTTTGGGGCCGCCAGAAGTAAATTCTGGCTTATTTTACGCCATGCGAGATTTTTCTTGCAGAAAAATCTCGTTAGCCGCCACTTGAAAAACAAGTGCGTTAATGCCGAAAAATTGCCAAAAAACAAAGCATTTCATGCTTGTTTTTTGGCAATTTTTCTAGCTCAACTTTTTCACACTAAATATGCAATTACAAGTAGTTGTTTAGTTTTTCAGTGGCGACTATTTATTTTGCCAGTGCTTAGTCCTTATTTTTTGCATATATTCTTTGGCTTCTTTTTCTATTTGCTTAAAGAATTCTTTTTCTTTCCCTTTGATATAGCTTGGCTTTTCATTAAACACATATGTTTTTATGTCTTCCGCCAAAAACAAAGAGCGCATAACTGTGCCCGTGGCAGTAGGGTGAAAAAAAGTGTCATACATATAGACGACATCTAAATTATAAAATTCCGGCGTGCCAAAAAAACTGACCCCTAATTTTTTGTATTGATCAGTATATACTTTTAGCTGTTTTTTGGTTGTCTCGTTTGTAACGTCAAATTTTTCTGATTTTAATGTGACGGGATACGTGAAATGCAATTGTATGGAGTTTTTTTGACAATAGTGCAAAAAGTCTTCAATGGAGGCTTTGGCATATGCTCCTGTGGATTGCGGTATTTTAGCAACATCTTCCGTATTGACATCCACGATACTTGACTTGTCGGCAAATACTTCAGAATATTGATTGAAATTAAATATAGTATCTTTGGTTATAAATTTCTCTACCAATTGAGCTTCCGAGGATATAGGCATGCTTTTGCCCAAATGGGGAAGCCTTGTCCAATATGTGAAAATCCCTTTGAAAAAAATATATCGGCGAAGGCGTTCTGGTAATAAATTTCTATATTTAATTCCCCATGTGGTAAACTGTTGATAATTGAAATCATCTGCAGCAAGTTCATGGCTAATAATATGGGGAAACTCCATGGGTAAAATGATGATATCGCCTTTTTTTGCATATTTTTTGAGTAAGTTAAAATGAAAGCTTATGGGCATTTGTATGAAAGTAGAAAAATTTAAAATGTTATAATTTGACAATTTATTGTTTAAAATTGGTGTATGTATCCCCACTTGCCCATTGGATCCGGCGATAAAAAATATGGTGCTTTTCGTTATGTCTCTGTTTTTATAGCGATAGTGAGCGAGGGTGAGGGCGTCTGCTGTACGATAATTGGCCGGTGCATATATGGGTTTATCAAATAGAAATAATAGGGCAAAAATAAAAAAAATGGTAAAAGGTATGCCAAATGCCATAAAAAAGATAGTTTTAGCGTGTGATTTATAGTTAAATTGCATAATTTTACCTAAAATTGAAAATAAATAAATTCACCATCTGCTATTTCAGGAAAATAAATGGTCAAATAGCCCACCCAAACAATTGATAATAAAAAAAGAATAATACTTTGTAAGGTTAAGGCAACGCTAGGGATGGCTTTATCATACAATTCTTTAGAATTTTTTAGCAAAAATATAATAAGGAATGCTGGCAAGAGAATTGCGTATTGTGCCGTGTCTAGCCCATTAAAAAACGCATCCTTGAACCAAAAACCATTGTTAAAGGCAAAGGCATCCATAAATATGCGTGCTCTTTCAAAATTTGGTGCTCTAAAAAATATCCACGCAAAATTGACAAATAAAAATGTGCATAAAATGGCAGGTAGATGCACAAAAGCAGTTATTTTATGTGTTTGATTTTTGAAAGATACAGAAAATTCCGGTAAAGTTATAAAGCGTTTGCCTGATTTTGCCCATAGTCTGTGTAAAAGCATACATAATCCGTGCATGACCCCCCAGAGCACCAATGTCCAGGCTGCACCGTGCCAAAGCCCTCCCAAAAGAAATGTTAGAAAAATATTTCGCAATGTATGTGTATTGTTTCCTTTGTTTCCGCCAAGGGGAATATAGACATAATCACGTAACCAGCGAGAAAGAGTTATATGCCATCTTCGCCAGAAATCTTGTATGTTTTTGGCCTTATAGGGTGAGTTAAAATTAAAAGGCAGCTTAATGTTAAAAAATAGGCCTATGCCTACTGCCATATCGCTATAGCCTGAAAAATCGAAATAAAGTTGCGCACTATAGGCAAAACTAGCAACAAAGGCCTCCATAAATGTAAGGCTTGTACTATTGTCAAATGCTTCAATAACTAAAGGATTTATGTTGTCTGCTAAAAGAATTTTTTTGGCAAGACCCATGGAAAAAAGCACCATGCCCCAATATACGTTATTCCAGTGAATTTTTTTATTTTTTGCATCAGCAAATTGCGGCATCATTTCTGCGTGATGCACAATGGGGCCTGCCACAAGTTGTGGAAAAAAAGAAACAAATAAGCTATAATTTACAAAATCACCCCACATGGGTCTGCGTTTATTTGTAGAGCCATATGCACAGCTCGTATATATGTCTGACAAATATGCTATTTGCTGAAATGTAAAAAAACTGATGCCAATGGGCAAAAGAATGTTCAATGCGTCAATATTGTTATTGGTAATAAAATTTATATTATACAAAATGAAGTCAGTATATTTAAAAATGCATAATGCAGCGACATTGACAAATACTGCAATAATAAAAGTGCATTTTTTATACTTCACTTCAATATTGTGTATAGTAATTCCACATAAATAATTAAACAGTATAGATATGATAATTATATAAATATATGGGCTGTACCAATAGGCATAATAAAATAAAGATGATGCTAAAAGGGAAATGTAGGATATTTTATTCCATTGAAAATAAATGCATGCGTAATATAAAAATATGACAATAGGCAAGAATAAAAATATAAATTCTAAAGAGCTAAAAATCATTGATTATCCTTGATATTCAGCGTGTTGTAAGTTGCGAAAAACTGTACACTTTCATGAAATTTTGTCAACTTTATTTGTACGCATCGTTTTATGAAGAATGTGTATAATTTTTTGCATACGACCTGCAAGAGAAATGCACATGTTCTTTCTTGCTTTTTTTTTTTACATATTGTATCATAAAGCTATGAATTGTAATTTCAAATGTGTGTGTACGCACATCTTATTTTTGTTTTTCTTGGTGTGCTTTCCTTTACAGGCTAAAGCTCAGGAAGAAAATACTGCAGTGCCCCATGATTCTGCTTGGTATCCTAAGGGTAGCCCTCAGGGAACGAAAGGAGACTTATGGGAAAAAGGCACGTCTGCATCTACTCTTACCGAAAAACTTGATCCACAAGTGGTTTTTGAACAAAAACTTGAGGGCACCGACCAAAATATCCGCCGCGTTTTGCAATCAAAACTTGAAGCCATAGAAAAAGAAGAGCAAAAAAGTGGCTTGAGCAGTATTCCCATCGAATCGGCCGAAGAAGGCGCTGAGTGGCATTCTCCCAGTTCAAAGCCTGTAGTGATTGATGAAGAAATCCTTGTGGAGAAGCGTGACGTAGTGGGAGCTTATGCGCCCATAGTGGACGATGATGATTTTCGTATTTCCGTGGGACCTGAGTTGCATATTCCTCAGGATAATGACTCTCCTCTACAGGGTAAAAGCGGCGTTGAGCAGTCTGAAATTGGCATGGGTATGCGCCTTATGTGGGATTTTTAATTGAACTGTAATTTTTTTCTTGACAAGAAAAAATAGATAGCTTAGTTTCGCCTTCGTAACAAAAAATCATTTGGAAAAAAAATTATGCAAAACATACTCTTTACCACTTATTCTTTTAGCTTTGCCGCATTTACCGTGTGGTTCTTTAGCTATTTTAGAAGCACCTGTGGTCAAGGAGTGTTTGCCTAGATTTTTTATAACTAGCAAATATCCAAGAGGCCGCAGGTTTTTACCGGCGGCCTCTTTTTTTTGTTTAACAGGCCGCTGAAAAAATGCGCAATTCATATGGGTTATTTGCATAAACCGTATTAAGGAGTTTTATTATGCATCTTGGAAAAAGTATCCGCATGGAGCGTATTCTCAATCGTCACAGCAAACGCACCATTATTGTTCCCATGGATCACGGCACAACCTTAGGCCCCATTGCCGGCCTTGAAGATATGCG
Organism: uncultured Desulfovibrionaceae bacterium; assembly: GCA_964369505.1. GTDB lineage: Bacteria > Desulfobacterota > Desulfovibrionia > Desulfovibrionales > Desulfovibrionaceae > CAYJAD01. The sequence goes on from CAYJGS010000015.1 coordinate 17,692, forward strand.
CGTGGCTGTTAATGACGTGGCCGAAGGCGGAGCCGATGCTGTTGTTATGCACAAAGGCCTTGTGCGTTGTTCGCACCGTGCCAGCGGCAGAGATGTGGGGCTTATTGTGCACCTTTCTGCTTCCACCGCTTTGGGGTCCAATTCCAACAGAAAAACTCTGGTAGCCAGTGTGGAAGAAGCCATTTGCATAGGTGCTGACGGTGTTTCTATACATGTGAACCTTGGTGATCCCGATGAACGTCATATGTTGCACGACTTTGGTAAGGTTGCAGAATCTTGTCAAAATTGGGGCATGCCGCTTTTGGCTATGATCTATGCCAGAGGCCCGCAAATCACCAATGGCTACAGCCCGGAAGCCGTGGCGCATTGTGCACGCGTTGGGGTAGAGCTTGGTGCTGACATTGTAAAAGTGGTATACTCTGGCAGTATCGAAAATTTTGCCCAAGCTGTAGACGCTTGTTGTGTGCCTGTGGTTATTGCCGGTGGCGAAAAAATGGATTCCACTCGCGACTTTTTGCAAGTGGTATATGATTCTATCAAAGCCGGCGGGGCGGGGCTTTCTGTGGGTCGCAATGTTTTCCAACACCCCAAGCGCGTAGAACTTGTTCGCGCCATACGCGCCATTGTGCATGAGGATGCGGATGTAGATACAGCTTTAAAATTAGTAGAACCCTCTGCATAGCAGGCCGTTGAAAAAGCACCATCTGCTGCGTCAAATGACTTTTTTTTCGTGGCATGGGCCATAAGAGCCCTATGCTGCCTCAAAAAAAGCCATTTTCCTTGCATCTGGTACTTTTTCAACGGCCTGCCCCAAATTATTATTTTAGGGCTTTTTAAAAAAAAATTCAGGTTGATAAAGTCAGATGCGGTCTTAAAATAGGAGAATACTATGCCTTCTGTATGGTTTAAAAGCACACCCATGTGCAAAGAAGATATAACCCTTGCGCTCGAAGCCGGTGTTGACGGGCTTATAGTGCCCAAGGAGCATGTGGCAAATGTGGCTCAATTGGCTCGTTGCGCAGTGTGCGCTGCTGAAGATATGCCTTCGGTATTGCTTGAGAATAAAGAAGATGAAGAAGCCTTTGTGATTAAAATGCAGCAAGGTCAACAACAAGTGCTCGCCATAGGCTGGGAAATCATACCTGTGGAAAATATCCTTGCGCAATGCGACTTTGTGGCTGCCGAGGTGCGCAATCTTGACGAAGCTCGTTTGGCCGCAGGTATTTTAGAGCGCGGTGTGCATCAAGTGGTGGTTTTGCCCGAAGGTCTTATGCAATTAAAAAGCATAATTCATGAACTCAAAACCGCTCAAGGCAGTATTGCCTTACAAGAAGCTATTGTCACCAAGGTGCAAAATGTGGGCCTTGGGCACAGGGTTTGCGTAGATACGCTTTCGCTTTTGCAACGCGGCCAAGGCATGCTTGTGGGTAATTCCAGCGCCTTTACCTTTCTTGTGCATGCCGAAACAGAGCACAATGCCTATGTGGCCTCACGCCCTTTTAGGGTGAATGCCGGAGCTGTACACGCCTATGCGCACAGGCCTAATGATATAACAAGTTATCTTGGTGAATTGCATTCTGGCGAAGAGGTGCTCATAGTCAGTGCCGATGGCACAAGTTCCATTGCCACCATTGGGCGTGTCAAAGTGGAAGTGCGCCCCATGTTGCTCATTGAAGCTAAAATGGGCGATACTTTGGGCACGGTGTTTTTGCAAAATGCCGAAACCATATGCGTTACCCGCCCCGATGGCAGCCCCATAAGCGTGGTAGCCTTACAAGCAGGTGATACAATTCTTTGTCATAGCGATACGGCCGGCCGTCATTTTGGCATGCGTATAGATGAAGAAATCAAAGAAATATGAGACCACTATGCAAAATCAATCTACCAAAGAGCGCCTAGACGCCATACGCCAAGAAATAGATAGTGTTGACCAAGAGCTTTTGGCCATATTGAACCGCCGCGCCTCCTTAAGCGTGGCTGTGGGAAATATTAAAGCCGAAGACACAAGCCCCATTTTTAAGCCGCAAAGAGAGCTGGAAATATTGGCAACATTGGATCAAGCAAACCAAGGACCTTTGCAGTCTGAACATTTGCGCACCATTTGGCGCGAAATATTTTCAGCATCACGCGCTTTACAAAGGTCGCAATATGTGGCCTATCTGGGGCCGGAAGGGACATTCTCTTATTTTGCAGCCATGGAATACTTGGGAAAAAGCGCTACATTTCAACCTTGTACCAATTTTGAAGACGTGTTCCGCGCTGTTAATGACGGGCATTGCCAGCTGGGCGTTATTCCTTTGGAAAATTCG
>CAYJGS010000016.1:0-19738 GCA_964369505.1 uncultured Desulfovibrionaceae bacterium
CTTCTACATTTGCTACTGTATCTGTATTATTAGCATCTGTTCCGAAGGTTGTTACATCTACGCTTGGCCCATCGTCTTCGATATTTACAGTAATAGTAGTGGTATTGCCTGTGAGTGCAGCGTCAGAGGGGGCAGTTTTGCTATCATTAATAGTAACACCAAATTGCTCAGCATATTCCAAGGCGTCATGGTCGTTATTATCAGTATGGTTAAAGACCACATTTTGTGTGAATGTATAATCAAGAGTGAATGTGCCATCAGCAGCTTGCGTTAAGCTATTGATGGTGATGTCGCCGTATTGGCCGTCGATCAATGTCGGACTAACAGACCAGTCACCGTTTGCATCTTGTGTTACAGTTAAAGGTGTGCTTACATAGGCACCGGCATTATTTTTATGTGTAAATACAATGCTGCCACCGTTCATGTCTTCAGCGGAAGTGAAAGTTATAACAGAGCTATCAGTTGCGCTTGTGGATAGGCCGGAGGGATCTTCATTACTTCCTGCTGTACCGTTTGTAAGGAAAGAATCGTCGGTATACAGGTTGGTTGCGTCGCTGCTAATTTGCGGCACATCATTGGTACCTGTTACAGTAAGCGTAACAACTTCGCTGCGCCATGCGCCGTATTCGTCTTGCACATAGACTGTGTATTCAAGAGTGTGGGTTTGGCCTTCGCCAAGGGATTGCACTAGAGGGCTGTTATTATTCAATTTGAAAATATATTGGCCGTCAGTGGCACCTATGGTGAAGTCGCCCCAATCAGCATTGGTAATAGTTTGACCAAGGCCGCCCACCATGGCAGGGCCTGTTTCGTCGTCTGCGGCACCTTGGTTGCCTTCTGCAACAAAATAGGTGAGCACAGCACCTGTGTCCACGTCACTAGCTGTGGCTTGGCCTACGATTTCAACAGAATCGAATGTGCCGTCACCGTCTGCATCAGAATTGAATGCATCTTCTGTCACGCCAATAGCCGCTTCCACTGTAAGCTCAGGTTGGTCGTTAGTGCCCAAAATGGTCACAGGAACTTCAAAAGTATCAGAGGCACCAGCGCTATCAGTGACAGTTACGGTAAAAGATTCCGTTCTGATTTCGCCTTCGGCAAGGGCGTCAATTTCAGGAGTTGCATCAAGTGTATAGGTAAATTCACCTGTTTGTGTATTTGTGAAAACAAATGTGCCAAATTGACCATCGCCATCGTCAATAGAAAAAGTCAAAACATCACCCAAGTCTGCATCGGTGGCTACAACACGTCCGTTCACAGAAACAACACCAGCATAGCTTTGGTTGGGCATGGCGGAATTGTCGCTGCCATCAGCATTGCGACCAACGCCAGCTTCGATAAGGTTTACACCGTCGGCATCGGCAAAAAGGCCATCGGCAATATCATCATCGTCAGAAGTGGTTATATCAACACTGGTAATGATAGGAGGTGAATTTTCATCAAGGGGGGCAACGTCTCTCTCTCTTTCTTCAGGGGGAGTTCTGCCAGGGCCAGTTTGGTCAAGGCCAATTTCACGATCAATGCCGCCAAGGGTGTTGGGATTTTCCACTTGGCTGATGGTACCAGAACCATTGGCACCAGTACCAGCACCACCCGCCGCAGGCATCAAATCTTCACTTAATGCTGCAAAGAAAGCCTCACCGGGAACGATGTCGCCATCGATGAGGAATTCTGGCATGTTCTCAGAAGTATAAGAGACATAAAAGTCTGCAAGCTCAATGCTAGACCCGTCATTAAAAGATAATACAAGATTATCGTCCACACGCTCAAGCAAAGCGTCGCCGGGTGCAAATTCAAAAACTAAACGGTCTTCGGGTTGTGGAGCAATATTGGTAACTTGACCAGCCTCGGGCTTTTGTAAAAGTATGTCTGCCATGATATTCCCTTTTTTTTAAGGTTAAATGGTTCTTAAAAAAAACAACTCGAGGCAACGTACTAGTGGAGTATGTTCTTTCAAAAACACGCCTTTAGTGTTGAAATAACACAAAGACGTAGGTAGTATGAAATGAGGATAAAAATAAGAGTCGAGTGGACGTTGCAATTAACGTCCATAGCGAACGGTCGAAGTATATACTTCGCCAGATTTTGGTTTTCATACGCTTGCGAGCTAGTCCAGCCTCGCTTGGCGTATCACCAAAAATCCATATTATAAGGTAGGGAGAGCGATTGTAAAAAATCAGGACTCTCATAGGCAGCTTGGTGTTTCCCCCCCAGCTAGCACCATATGCAAACAAGATTGCACATGGTGGGACAAATGTCAAGATAGAATTTTTTTTTATTTTTTTTGCAGTGAAAATATTTATGATAATGTGCTTTTTTTGCTTTGATTGAGCCAATATTGCAAGGTTTGATACAATACTTCTGGAGCGATGGGCTTGGTGATATGGTCATTCATACCATGGGCAAGGCTGATTTCTTTATCGCCTGTCATGGCATGGGCAGACATGGCAATAATGGGCAGGGTACTAAAGTTTTCCATTTTTCTGATACGCTTAGTTGCTGTAAGTCCATCCATAACAGGCATTTGTATGTCCATAAGCACTAAATCATATTGTTTTTCTTGTAACATGTCTAAAGCTTCTTGGCCATTATTGGCAATGTCGACTGTGTAGCCATTATCTTTGAGAAGTTCTAAGGCAATAAGTTGATTTATTTCATTATCTTCTACCAGTAAAAGATGTCCTTCGCCGTGTTCAATGTCAATAAAATCATTAGCTAGGCCTTCAAGATATTGTGTGTCTGAGCAGATGCCAAATGTTGCGTTAAAGAAAAATGTTGTACCTTTTCCTTCAACGCTTTCAATCCATATATCGCCTTGCATCATTTGCACAAGGTTGCGGCATATGGCAAGGCCAAGACCGGTGCCCCCATATTTTCTTGTGACAGAAGTATCGGCTTGTGAAAAAGCAGAAAAAAGCTTTTGTATCTGGCTTTCGCTGATGCCTATGCCTGTATCTGCAACGCTGAATTGACAAGTTATGGTATCGGCAGTGCGTGCAGTAACTTGCATGGCAAGGTCAATGCTGCCTTGTTTTGTAAACTTAATGGCATTGCTTACAAGATTAAAAAGCACTTGTTTAAGGCGTAAGGGATCGCCTAGTAATTGTTCAAATTCTAAGGAAAATCCTGTAATGGTAAAGTCTAGCCCTTTTTCTTTAATGCCTGCAGAATATAAGTCTTCAATTTCTTTTGCAATGAGGTTTATATTAAAAGGTGTTGCTTCAATTTCAAGCTTGCCAGCTTCAATTTTAGAAAAATCAAGAATATCATCAATAATGCGCAATAAATTATTGGCAGAAAATAAAGTCTTAGTTAAATAATTTTGTTGCTTGGGCTTTAAATCTGTACCATTTATCAAATGTAATAAACCTAAAATTCCGTGCATGGGAGTGCGTATTTCGTGGCTCATATTGGCAAGGAATTCACTTTTGGCGCGAGCGCTTTGTTCGGCTGCTTCTTTGGAAAGTTCTATTTCTCTAAGCATTTTTTTGGTTTCGCGCAAATCACGAACGTAAGCAATGTATATTTCTTCGTGTTCTAAATGGGCACTGACTGCGGTTATTTCCACAGGGAATACATTTTTTTCTGTATCCATGGCCATGATTTCACAGCATGTTTGCCCGTCTTGCTGCGCCTTGGTAAGTATTTCATAAATAACTATGGCAGTATCTTTGCCATCGGGCTGTTTGGGCGGCATAACATTCATGAAATCTGCTATATATGCTTCCCTAGTTGCATGTTTGGCAAGCTTAACGGCCACATCATTACAATCTAAAATAGTGAAATCTGACCTTAATAAATTAATGCCCAGTGGTACTCCATTTAAAATTGCTTTTGTACGATCTTCGGCAATTTGCAATTTCTTTTTTTGCGCTTCTGATTCGCGTAGGTCTTCTAAATAAGCAATAAGCATATATTCGCCGCGGTATTTTGTGCGAACACCTTTAACATTAAAGGGTATTTCTTCACCGTGAATGCTTAAGCCCATCCAAGATAGGTGTACATGGCCTTTTGTAATACATTCTTGTAAGCAATTTTGCATTTTTTCTAAAGAAAGCATTCCATCGGGCTGATATTCCGGAAATAGTGTGAGAAAATGCTCTACAAATGCATCGGTAGTATCTAAGCCAAAGTTAAGGGCTAAGGCTTTGTTGCAATTTACTAAATTAAAATTATGATCCCAAATTATGGTTCCTAAAGGATTGGAATCAAACATAAGCTTGGTATGGACATCGGCTTCACGCAGTTTTTCTAAATTGGCATAATGTTCGCGTAAATCTCTGAGAAAGGCCAAGATAACCGTTTCACCGTGTAAGGTTGAACGTACAGCTGTAATATCAATGGGTACAGTTTCATTGGCTTTGTTAATATGCATCCACTCTGCGTGTGTCACACCATTTTCTAAGGCTTTTTGTAAGAGTTCTTGTATAAACTCTAAGCTTTTTTTTCCATTGGGTTGAAATTCAGGGTGTATATATGCAAAATTTTTGGAGTATTCATGTACATCAGAAAATTCAAAAAGACGTGCAGCTTCAAGACTTGTTTCGAGCAATTGCCCATCTGTAGACCAAATTTGCGCCGCCAAAGGCATGGCATCAAGCATAAGCTGCATACGGTCTTTGCTTGTTTGCATTGCTTTTTGGGTTTCGCTAAGTTCAATAACTTTTTGGGCTAAGGTTTTTTCCAGTTCTTTTTGTGCTGTTATATCTACAATAATACCTGCAGTTCCCCGTTCTTCTGTATGCGGTATGGCAAAACCTTTGCTAGAAAATAGTGTAGATATTTTACCTTGTTTTGTTGAGTATACTCGCTCACAAGAAATAAAATTCAGATTTTTCGCTGCGGATAGGGCATCTTCATGGTATTCTTCTTGTTCTTCAGCAGTAAAGTATTCTAATTCATGAATTGTTTTGTATAAAATGGTATTACGGTTTATACTAAAAAAATCTTCATAGGCTTTATTAACAGATTGCAAAGCGCCCTGTTCATCCTTAGAAAAAAGAGGAAAGGGAATATTATCCACCAAGGTTTCCACAAAGCGCAGTTTTTTGCGCGTAGCTTCTAATTCAAGCTTAAGGGCACGGTTTTCTTCCGCAAGGGCAGCGAGGGAATCTTTGGGAGAAGAAGAGTTTTTCATAAATGTTATTAGGGATTTGAAAATTATTAAATGGTAATGAGATTGTAATCTTTCCGCGTATGTTATAAAATATACTGATGATTTATTAGCATCTAACATCACTTTAGACAAGTAAAATGTAACTTAATACCGTTTCAGTTAGATTTTTTTGGACACAATGGTTAAAGTGTAAAAAAATACGAACTATCTTTATTTAACTTGCAATATTGTCTAGTTGCGCGAACAGGTTTTGACTTTGCGGTAGAATTCGCCTTGCTCATATAAAAAAATAATGTCATATATTGCTATGGTTAATCTTTTGCTTGTATCGGGAATAGTGCTTTTTAGCGCTCTTATCAGCCGTGTTACACATAAATTGGGTGTGCCGGTACTTTTGGCATTTGTGGTTTTAGGTATGCTTGTGGGAGAAAATGGAATTTTTCATATATCCTTTAGCGATTATGAACTTTCCGAATTCATTTGCACGGTAGCACTTATTTTTATTATGTTTTATGGGGGCTTTGGTACCAATTGGAATCAAGCACGGCCTGTAGTTTTTAAAGCTTCTATACTTGCTTCATTAGGCATAGTGTTGACGACGCTTTTTACCGGATTTGTGTGTATTTATTTTTTAAATATGCCTACTTTTGAAGCTTTTCTCTTAGGTGCCATTCTCAGTTCAACCGATGCTGCTTCTGTGTTTTCCTTATTACGCTCTAAAAACCTTGGACTTAAAGAAAATACCGCCTCGCTTTTAGAAGTGGAAAGCGGAAGTAATGATCCTTTTGCTTACATGCTTACTCTTATGGTTCTTTCCATGATGGGTAATGAAACAAGCGGTGTAGAGCTTTTTGTAATGACCATAAAACAATTGGGTCTAGGTGCTCTTTGTGGTGGTGCCATTGCATGGGGAACCGTGAAGTTTTTGCGATATTATAAATTTCCCATTCCTGGCTTTGATATGGCTTTTATGATTGGGGTAGCTTTATTTTCTTATGCTTTGCCTACAGCCCTGGACGGGAATGGTTATTTAAGTGTTTATATAGCCGGTATTGCGCTTGGAAACTGTCGTTTGCATGAAAAAAAATCGCTGGTGATATTTTTTGACGGTTTTACAAGTTTGATGCAAATGCTCATTTTCTTTTTGTTGGGTTTTTTAGCCACTCCGGCTTTTATCCCTCAAGTGATGTTTTCTGCATTTATTATAGGCGCTTTGCTAACATTTTTGGTGCGTCCCTTGGCTATAGCTTTGTGCCTTAGTCCATTTAAATGCAGTTTACCGCAACAATTGCTTGTGTCTTTTGCCGGCTTGCGTGGAGCTTCTTCTGTTGTGTTTGCCATTATGGCCACCGTACATGAAGCAGAAACGCCAGGGTATTTATTTCATACGGTTTTTTGTATTGTTCTTTTGTCTATTATTTTTCAAGGTTCGCTGCTTGCGCCCGTTGCCAGATGGCTTCATATGTGTGATGACAGTATCGATGATAGAAAAAGCTTTAATAATTATACGGAAAGTCGAGTAAGTGTTATCTCTTTGGATATACATGAAGAGCACCCTTGGATACATAAAGCTTTGCACGAAGTTCATCTGCCCCCAAATATGCTGGTGACTATGCTTTTGCGCGAAGGTAAAAATGTATTGCGCGGTGGTGATACAGTTTTTTTATGTAATGATACTGTTGTGCTTTGTGCTCCAAAAAATCAAGAAGAAGTTAATCTTACTTTATACGAAGAACACATTGATGCACATAGTATATGGGTTGGGCAAAGTATAGCTGCGTTTGCCGCTGCGGATAAGCAACAAGATACATTGTTTGTTGTTATGTTGTTACGCGGAAAAAAGACAATTATTCCTCATGGAAAAACCATTATACATGCTCATGATATTCTTGTTGTTGTCGATGATTAAGGAAACACTGATTAAATCGTGTTTCCTTAAACAATAGTATACAAACACCACTTCGTGGTGTTTGCGCCGCCTAAAGAAAGTAAAGCTGTCTTGGCGGAAAGGCACAAAAAAATCAATCCTTTAACGGGCAAGCAAAGCTCGCCCTGTTCTTGATTTTTGGTCGCATCGGCTTTCGCCAACGCTCCATTTAAGAAAGTGCCGATTAAATCAGCGTTTTCTTAAATTATAAAATTCAGCTTATGGTATCAATGCAAATTATATCGGTCATATTACCGGTAATGCATTCTGCACCCGCGTCTGTAACTATGAAAACCTCTTCGCTTCCTACCATGCCTATGTTGGGTAAGGATATCTTAGGCTCTAAAGCAAAGACCATATGGTTTTCTACAGGGCAAGAAGCTTTATGAATGGCCGGCCATTCATCTATGGCAAGCCCTATGCCGTGCCCTAAAAAAGAAACTTTATTTAAGCCATGCCCCATAAAGCCTTCTTGAAAGCCTGCTTTTTCCGCTATAGAACAAGCTTTTATCCAAATGTCTTGTAAATCAGCTTGCGGTTTAAGATCTTCTTGGCAGCGCAAAAGTATTTCTTGGCAGCATTGTTGGGCTTTTTGTACTAGGCTTGGAATGGCAGATTTTTTGCCCGCAAAATAGGTTACACTACAGTCACTGTGATAGCCTTTGTGCATAAATCCTGTATCTACCATAAGGATTTGGCCTTTTTCCCATACATTGCCGGCATATCCCATATAGGGCAGTGCGGGATGTTCTCCTTGTGTGCCCAAGGGACCGTTGAAGGGGGAAGGGTAATTGCCGCTTTCTCCGGCAGCAATACGGCCGAGAAAAATATCTTCGCCGTAATGCTCCATGCGCAGCATGCCGCCATGATTGAGCTCAAAAAATATCTTCCAAATACTGTGTGCTATTTGACGTTCGTTAAGGTTAGGCGCAATTCTTTGAGGTAATAATTCATGCAATGCTTTATGGTGAGCGGCTCCGGCATGGCGTAGGCATTGCAATTCATACGCTGTTTTTGTGGAGCGTGCTTTGTCTAATATATTATCTGCATTTACAAAAGAAACACCTTTTAAGCGTTCTTGCAACATATTGGCTAAAGACCAAGGTAGGGCGCGCATTTCGGCAGCAATGCAAGAACCAAAGGGCGAGCCTGCTTCTTGGCAAATGTTTGGGGCTTCAGAGTAGGATTTAAAAGGTATTATATGTTTTATAGGGCTTTCTAATTTGCAGCGTTCTTCACCTTTGCGTACCATAAGCACAGGTTCTCCTTCCAAGGGTAACCATAAAATTCCATTGGAACGTGTTCCTGTGAGATAATAGATATTGGTGCGCGAAAATAATAATAATCCTGAAGCGTCAGGCAGGTATTTTTGCAGCAATTGACGGCATTTGCTTTGGCGTGTTTCTACTTCTTGTAAAGACATCTTTTCTGCATTAAAGCTCATATATTCTCCAAACAAATAATAGCATTTTCAGTACCGCTCAGGGATTTTGCGCCGTCTGCAGTTATTTCAAAGGTATTTTCCACACCCACCATGCCAAGGCCTTTTATTCCCACCTTAGGTTCAATGGCTATGGTCATGCCGTGTTCTATGGGTTCGTCAAAACGAGAAGCGAGCACGGGAAATTCGTCAATAACAAGGCCAATGCCATGGCCCAAAAAAGGAACTTTGTTTTTGCCTAAACCCATAAAGCCTTCTTCTATGCCGTATTTTTTAGCTTGTGCGCAAGCGTCTTTCCAAATTTCTGAAGGAATGGCGCCGGGTTTTAGAGCTTTGGCAGCCCTGTCTTGAATGGCTATGCAAGCATCGTGAGCTTTTTGAGCTATGCTTGGAATATTTTGGGATTTTCCAGAAAAATATACTTGTGTTTTGTCTGTATGATAGCCTTCAAGCATAAAACATACATCCATGGTAAAGAGCTGATTTTTTTCTAAAATATTTTGGCTGTTTCCCATATATGGGTTGGCGGGATGTTCCCCTTGTAAACCTAAGGGGCCATTGTAGTGGCTTGGATAATTGCCAATATCGCCAATGGAAATATGCCCAAGAAAACATTCTTCGCCAAGATTGCCCATACGGCTAATGCCACCATGCCCAAGGGAAAAAAACACTTCCCAAGCTTTGTGTGCCATGTTTCTTTCGCTCATGCCCACATGCAGGTGTTTGGGCAATATGTCATAAAGCGCTTTATGGTGCCTTTGGCCCGCAAGGCGCATTTTGGCAAGTTCCCAAGGGCTTTTTTGCGCGCGCGCCCTTTGCAATATGGGATCTGCAGGCATAAAGGTGTGCGAAGTTAAAGCTTTTTGTAATTTTTCGGCTAAATCCCAAGGCAAAGCTCCCATTTCGGCAGCGATGGTTTCGCTTAAGGGGGAAGAAAAATTGGCAACAATATTTGCAAGCTCTTTATAAGAACGGAAAGATGCTATATTTTGCAAAGGGCTTTCGGCTTCGGCTCTTTTAAGCGCACGCCGAACCAAGAGTACCGGTGCACCATGTATAGGTAACCAAAGCACGGATCCGGCAAATGTTCCCGTGAGATAATAAATGTTTAGGCGAGAGAATATGAGCATGCCTTGTGCTTTGGGGGCAAATTTTTGGCATAATTCGCGACACAATGTGTGCCTGCGTTGCATTTCTTGCAGGGGGAGTTTTTCTGCCGTAGGCAGTGGGGCAACGGTATTTTGGTCTGAAGTGTTTTGTGGTTTATGCATATATATTCTAAGTTTTCCTTTCAGATTAATAACATGGCGAGCAAAATACGTGCTCTGTTTGTAAATGGCAAGTGAATATCAAAATTTTTTTTTTTTACACTTTTGCGCGTGGAAAAAATTGCACTTCTTGGCATAGAAGCATATACTGCTTTTTCAGTATGGGAGAATAGAGTATGTTTTTAGACGCAACGATACAAAAAATATTACAAAATAGCAAAACCATTGCCATTATTGGTGCCAAAGATAAAGCTAACCATCCTGTAACCATGGTGGGGGAATATTTGCTTAAAGCAGGATATACTGTATATCCTATCCATCCTGTGCGCAGTACGGTTTGGGGTTTGCCTGTATATAAAAATGTGGCAGAGCTTCCACATGCTGTAGATATTATAAATGTTTTTCGGGCTCCGGAATTTTGTGCGGAGCATGCGCGCGAAGTGATTGCTTTGCCTTGGCGCCCTCAATGCTTTTGGATGCAATTGGGTATAAGGTCGCAAGAGGCTGGTACTATTTTAGCTGCAGAGCGTATTCAGGTTGTGGAAGATTTGTGCATTAAAATTGAACATGAAAGATTGCTTGGGGCTTAAAAATATGGCTTTGGTTTTTGAGTGCCGTATGTGCGGCCATTGTTGTGAAGGAGAAGGGGGCATTGTGGTAAGCCCTAAGGATTTAGAGCGCATTTGTGCTCACCTTGCTCTATCTTCAGAAGAGTTTATAAAACAATATGCTGTGGTGCATAATGATAAACTAAAAATACGCAATGGTGATGATGGCCGTTGTATATTTTTTACCCTTGGTAAAGGGTGTGCTGTGCATGAAGGAAAGCCAGATATTTGCCGCGCATGGCCATATTTTCGTGGAAACATGCTTGATAGTGAAAGCTTATTCTTGGCTAAAGAATTCTGCCCGGGTATTCGTTCAGATGCTAGCCATGCAGAATTTGTTTGTGAAGGGCAAAAATATCTTGTTGCAAATAAACTCTTGGCCTCTGACCCTAAAACAGAAGCACACGCTCTTTTGCCCATAACTGTTGTTACAGAGTCTTAATATGCGTAAAAAACGTCAGATTAGCCTTCAAGAGTGTTATACTATCCTTCATATCAAAAGAGATGCGACTCTTGACGATGTAAAAAGTGCGTATCGCAAGCGGGCTTTTGAATTGCATCCGGATTTAAATCCCGATGTACCGGAGGCAGGTGCGCAATTTCAACGCTTAAATGAAGCGTATGTGGCTTTATCACAAATATTACAAACAGAAGAAGGAAAGCGTAGGGCTACTGCTGAAAAAGAAGAGAAAAAAGAGCAAGAGCGAGCCGAAAGAAAAGCGCAACGGGCAAAAGAAGAAGCTCAAAAAGAACAAGAAACGAGAGAGCGCTTTAAAAAAGAAAGCCAAGAAAATAAAGAACGCCGCCGAGCTGCCCAAGAAAAAGCAGAGCAAGAAAAAGCAAAACAAAAAAAAGCAGCCCAAGAAAAAGCTGCAAAAGCTGCTTCAGACGCATCGCAAGCTTATACTACTTATACAAAAGCCGATGCCGGTGGCATGAAAAAGAGTGCGAGGCCTGACCAAGAACCATTTGATATAAAAGAGGAAGCGCGGAAAAATCATCGGGCAACAGCTTCGGCTGCCTATGAAAAAGAAGATGTGTTGCGCGATCTTTTGCACGATCCTTTTGCCAGGCGGGTTTTTGAAGATATTTATAGTGAGGTACATAAACAATCTCAAGGAGATGCACCACCACCGCCGCCACCACCACCACCGCCACCGCATACGGCAGAAGTGGATTTTGGCAAGAGCACTATACCTTTACAAGCAGGTAAAGGGCTTTCTGGCAAGGTAAAGGGATGGCTTTTGCAGCAAATTGATGAAGAGCAGACCATAAAAATGCCGGCATCGGCATTGTTTGTGGGTGCTAGAATACGATTGCAGATACGGCGTGGCCTTTCGGAAGAATTGAGCACTGTAGAAATTGTTTTGCCCAAGAATTTTTGTGTGGGTAAACCCATACGCTTACGAGGACTTGGCAAAAAAGTAGGAAAATGGCAAGGAGACTTATATCTTACTATAGAAACTAAATAAAGTTTAAAAATATATTTTTATAGCCTTATGATTGAAAAAAAAAATGTTTTTTGCTATCCTTTTCAGCTGTGCCAATAATAACTTTTTTGCACAGTAGATGTATGTGATATTTGTGTTGCATATAATTAAAAATATAATATATTCTCTCAGTTTAAGGAGTGAGTATGTCTGATACCATAGATTTGGCTTCAAGCCCAGAGGACGCAAACGAAGATTTTGCTACACTTTTTGCCTCGCAAGAAACAAACACAGCCCGTGTACATGCCGGTCAAAAAGTGAGCGGTGTTGTTATCGAAATGGGAAATGAACATATTTTTTTAGACGTAGGTATTAAGCTTGACGGTATTATAGAACGTAAAGATCTTCTTGACGCCAATGGAGAATGTTCTGTTAATATTGGTGATACGGTTGAAGCGTGGGTTACGTCTATTTCGTCTGACGGTGTGCGCTTATCCCGCTCTATGAGTGGTAGCGGCGTTGCAGCCTTAGAAGACGCCCGCGATGCCGGTGTGCCTGTGGACGGTAAAGTAACAAGCCTTTGTAAGGGGGGATATACCGTTGAAGTTTTAGGCAAACGCGCTTTTTGCCCCGGCAGTCAAATGGATCCTATGGCCATTGGTAATCCAGAAGCTGTAGTTGGCATGACCATGCAATTTATTATCACGCGTGTTGAAAGTAATGGGCGAAATATTGTTGTTTCTCGCCGTGCCCTTTTGGATCGTGAGCGCTTGGAATCTTTAGCAAAAATAATGGAAAACACCAAAGAAGGCGATGTGCTAGAAGGAAAAATTACACGTCTTGCTCCCTTTGGTGCTTTTATGGAAATAGCTCCCGGTGTAGAGGGTATGATTCATATTTCTGAACTGGGGTGGGGACGTGTGGCCAATGCTGATGAATTGGTAAGCCCTGGTGATTTAGTGCGTGCAAAGGTTATATCCATTACTCAAGATGCTAAGTCCATTACTCGTATATCTTTATCGCGTAAACAAGCCGATGGAGATCCTTGGGATAACATAGAAGAACGTTTAAAAGTGGACAGTGTAGTCAGCGGACGCGTGGTGCGCATAACTCCTTTTGGGGCTTTTGTGGAAGTTTTACCTGGTGTTGACGGCCTTGTGCATATTTCTGAAATGTCTTGGACTGAGCGAGTGCATAAAGCTGAAGACTTTGTGGCTGCAGGGGATACGGTTAATGTAAAAATCAAAGAAATTTCTTTGGAGCGTCGCCGTTTGGCTCTTTCCATGCGCGATGCAGAGGCAGATCCTTGGTCGCTTGTGTCTGAGCAATTTGCTGTGGGCAAGGTTGTAACCGGTACTGTAGAAAACCGCGCCCAATTTGGCTTTTTTATTCAATTAGCTCCTGGTGTTACAGGGCTTTTACCGCTTTCTAATATAAAAAATGCTCCTAATGCTTCTGAACTGAATAAGCTTGAAAAAGGTCAAGAAGTACGTCTTGTTGTGCAAGCTTTGGACACACAAAAACGACGTATGAGCCTTGCACCGGAAGGTGTTGACGTGGAAGAAGATGTTTCTTGGAAAGAACATGCCAAACATGAACAAAGCTCAAGTTCTCTCGGAAATTTAGGGCAAGCCTTGGCAGCAGCCATGCAAAATAAAAAATAATAAATGCTATTTTTTGCCGGTGTCTACTTGTAAAGGTAGGCACCGGAATGTGTTTACATAAATAACAACAGTATAATTTTCTTGGTATGCACTTGAGTGCAGCGGCTTTATTCTGTTTTGACATTACCTAGCTATTTATGCGCCTTAGTGTATGAATTTGCAAAGGTCTTATTTCTTAATTATTAGGGAGAGGGCATATGGGGGTGTTAGCAAGAGAGTCTTGGGAAATTTCTAGTATTGAACGTTTATTTTTGTACGATGCTTTTATTGATATGCTCAGTGATGGCGCTGTTGACCATGCTATCGAACTTTTAGAAGAAATGCCGCCTGATGTCATATATGCAGAAATGCTCAAACCATACCTTGGTGATGATTGGCTTGATTCATTTTATAAAGAAATCAACCCTTTTAATTTGCATGCGTCAAAAATTATAGGCATATTAAAACGTATTCGGCAAAGACAGAGCAATAAATCCACAGAAGCTTTGCGTAAAGCCTATGAAGGGTGCTTGCAAATTTTTACAGGCATTATTTCAGCTGTAAAAGAATTAGCCGAAGAAAGTGGTTCTGAAGAAGGCATGAAAGCTGTTTTTGAAATGGAAGCCTTTTGTACTTTGGCAGACGCTTATATAGGCTCGCATGCTGATGACATTATCGGCTAACAAGCTGTTTTAAGCAGTCTACTACAGGACGTAGCACCAAACGTTATGCGTTTAGCTACAGGAAGTAGCTAAAGCCGCGCAGCGGAGCAAGCCAAAGGCAAGCATGAATTTACTTCATGCGCAGACGACGCTTGCGATAGCTTGTGTGCTACAGGATGTAGCACCAAGCGTTATGCGATAAATAATTCCATGGCATTTTGTAAGTCTTTTTGTTTTCCGAATATATATATGATATCTCCGTCTTTTAACTTGTAGTTTGCGTCTGGAGCTGAGATGAGTTCTTCTTTTTTCTTGATAGCTACCACCATAATATTATAATTTTTGCGCAAATTTGATTCGGCAAGAGATTTATCACATAAATATGCCCCTTGCTCAAGGCGTATGCTTTGAGTGCTTACATCATTAATATCATTTAATATTTCGCTTATCTCGCTTTGTTGTTGGTGTATGGTGCGGAGCATGGCGTAATTTTCGTTACGCACTATGGCCGTAAGGGCATCGATATCTTGTTTTGGCACCATATACAGATGTAAAACGCGAGAAAAAACTTCTACCGACGCTTCAAATTCTTCGGCAATAACATCTGAAGCTCCAAGAGATTGCAAAGTTTCTACTTGCGCTAAAAAGCGAGTGCGGGCCACAATGCGTATATTTGGATTAAGGGCTCTCGCTTCTGCCACTGTTGCCTGCACGGCTGTGGGGTCGGATATCACTATGGCTATGGCTTTAGCTTTGGCAATACCAAGATGTTCAAGTATGGCAGGTTGTGAGGCATCCCCATAATGGATGGGTTCTTTTTGCTGATATCGGCTGACCGTATCTGGATTCATCTCTAATATTTCATAAGGGATAGAGGACTTTTTTGCCACTCTTGCCAAATGTTGACCGCTGATTCCAAATCCCACAATTATGAGATGGTTTTCCTTGGTGCTGGCTGTTGATTCTTCTTTTGTATCATGCGCTTGTTGTGAACGGCAAAAAAATTGTGCAATTTTTGGTGCAAAATTGATAAGAGCTGGTGTAAGCATCATGGTGATGATGCTCATGGCCAAAAAATTCTGATAACCATTGGCACTTAATAATCCGGCATCAAGTCCTTCTTTTGCAAGAATAAAAGAAAATTCACCTACTTGCGATAAAATAAGTGAGGAAATTATGGCTGTTCGCAGAGGATAATTTTGCAATAAAATGGCCGGTAAGGTTAATAAAGTTTTAATACAAATAAAAGCTAAGGAGCTGAGCAAGATAACAGTGAGGTGTTCCATAAGATATTGCACGTTTAAAAGCATACCCACCGATATAAAGAAAATGCTCATAAATACATCACGGTAGGGCAAAACGCCAGAAACAACGCTCATGCTATATTCTGAACGGGCTAGGAAAAGCCCTGCTAAAAAGGCGCCTAGGGATAGTGATAGGCCAAGCCACGATGTTATTAGGGCCATGCCCATGCATAAACCCAAGGTGGTGAGTAAGAGTAATTCACGCACTCTTGTACGCACAATGGCAGCCATAAAGCTGTGGAGTCCATATTTTGCAAATAAGAGTACAGCTCCAAACACCACAACAACTTTGCCAAAAGCCCATAAAGCTCCTGCGGGATCAAGGGCAGTTTTGCCCCCAAGCAAAGGAATAAGCAACATCATGGGGGCTACCATAATGTCTTGGAACACTAAAATAGCAAGGCTTAATTTTCCGGCAGGAGTGGCTATGGTGCCCTTTTCTTGTAATAAACGTAAGACTATGGCCGAAGATGATAAAGCTACTAAGCAGCCTGTAAAAATGCCTTGGGGCAAAGTTTTATTAAAAATAAGCAAATAGAGGCATCCGGCCACTACGATGGTAAGGCCAATTTGCAAACCGCCGCCCAAAAAAACCGGTTTTTTTAATCTTGCTAAAGCGTCACCTGAAAGCTCCATACCAATGGTAAAAAGTAAAAGAGCTACACCTATTTCTGATAAAATATCAATGCTGTGGATATCGCTGATAATACCCAATACCGAAGGGCCGGACATAATACCCGTGAGCAAAAAACCCACAGTGGCAGGTAAGCGAACACGAGAACAAACAGTATTTACCAATATTGAAATAAGGAAAATAATGACTAATTCTTGTAATAACGGTGGTATATGCATTAAAATATCCTTGTGATTTCATAAAGTGTATGGCAGGTGTATGAGCTATAAGAGTTTAAATTGTATAAAATAATTAACAAGGGGGCAAGCACGATTTTTTTACTTGCTTCAAATAAAGAAAATGGGCATTGTGTCTTCCTGTAACCTAGGCAGGCACTAGGTATTAATTGTGAATACGTTTTTTTATAGTACTGACATATGTCAGGGTACCCGAAAAATAATCACACAAAACTCTTATTATGGAGTTTGGAGTTTATTTATATGAAACAAGATTTAGATAACCACCCTGATTTGCGCTTTGCTGGAGATATTTCAACGCGTTTTGCTGCAGGGTTTCAGCGCTTTCAAAAACAATGGTATTGTACGGAACATAATATATATGAAGACTTACAATATGAACAAAACCCATTGGCTTTGGTTATAGCTTGTTCAGATTCGCGCGTTGATCCGGTACTTTTAACAGACAGTCATCCCGGGGATCTTTTTGTGGTGCGTAACGTGGCAAATCTTGTACCGCCGTATTCGCCAGACAGAAATTATCACGGGGTCAGCGCTGCTGTGGAATATGCTGTGCGACATTTAAAGTTACGCGATATTATTGTGATGGGGCATGCCAATTGCGGTGGCTTTAAAACGCTTATGGATACATCGCACGATGATGATGAATTTATAAGTGTTTGGATGCAAATTATTAAAAGAGCTAAAGAAGTTGTAGATAAATTGTTTCCAAATGCCACAGACGCAGAGCGCCAAAGATATTATGAACAATGGGGTATAAGGGTTTCTTTGGAAAATTTACTCACCTTTCCTTGGATACGTAAAGCCGTAGACGCCGGTGAATTAAGATTACACGGCTGGTATTTTGACCTGCATCATGGCGCACTTTTACGCTATGATGAAGAAAGTGATGAATTTTTATACATGGTGGGTGAGTGTGGTGAAAGGTAGAGCGTGTTCACATAAAATGATTTTTTATTCTATACTTAGACCGGCTAAGTGCCCACTGGCAAAAGCAAAGTGTAAATTGTATCCGCCCAGCTGACCGGTAATATCCAATAATTCTCCTATTATATAAAGATTTTTTTGTTTTAAGCTTTCCATGCTCCAAGGGTGCACTCCGCAAGTATGTATGCCGCCGCGTGCGGCTTCGGCCTTTTCCATACCGCCTGTATGTAAAGGAGTGACTTTGTGCATGTGTACACATTGGTGTAAGGCATTGCGTGTAGCGCGTGAAAGTTCGGCAATTTTTCTTTTTCCCCATTCCTCGGGAATGAGTTTGTCTGCCAGTCTTTGAGGCATATGACGCGTTATGAGTGTGCGCACATAAAGTTTACCGCATTCGGGAGCGTCTAAAATTTCTTTTAAAGAAATATGTGGCAAAAAGTCGATGTTAATTTCCGTATGCGGTTGCCAATGACACGATGTTTGCAATACAACAGGGCCGCTTATACCTTTGTGGGTAAAGAGCAATGGGTCGCGCCTTGAGTAATTATTGCAAGTGATGTTAACAGGCAAACTTATGCCCGAAAGCCCGGTCAAAGCCCAATCTTTTGGCATGATGAGTGATGTGAGCACCGGTTTGAAGGGCGCATGTGTATGCCCAAATTGCGCGGCCAGTTCTACACCTTTTGCGCTGGCACCAATATGAGCATAGGCCGGTGAGCCGAGGGCAAGCACAATATTTTTTGCAGAAAATGTGCGCAAGCTCCCGTTATTTTCTGTCATATTTTGGCTGTTAAGCACAAAGTGCTGATCTGCATATTCAAGCTTTTCGATGGTATGCTCTAGGTAAAAATGGCAATTATTACGTGTGCATTCTTTTGTTAAAGCATCTATGAGCGTGGTGGCAGGTTCAAGACCAAAAAGTTGTCCGTGTTCGCGTTCTTCATAGGCGAGGCCGTGTTTGAGCATAAAATCTTGCATATGCCGTGGGGTAAAAGCTTCCAGAGCCGGTTCGGCAAAGCTTGGCTCTTCACCCACATAAAAAGCTGAACCCATATGCAAATTGGTGAAATTTGCTTTGCCGCCGCCGCTGATTTGTATTTTTTTTCCGGCTTTTTTATTGTGGTCAATAAGTGCAACCCTATGGCCGCGCTTGGCTGCGGTAAGTGCGCACATAAGGCCGGCAGCACCGGCACCTAAAATACAAATATCATACACATGCTCTGACGCATTTTGCGCTATGGAAAATGTTTTTTTATGGTTCTTTTGCATGGATTTTTTATATAGAAACTTTTGCACAAAATCTAGTATTGTCTTTATTAGAATATTTATAAGCATTTAATATAAAATAAATTTTAATGGTAAGTAAATATGGTACCTTATATGGCGCTATAAAGAATGAACATACTCTTGACTTGACACTTTGCTTACCTAAGGGCAACATGCAAAGACACCACTTTATCAAATTTTACAAATTACCTTTCGGAGGGAAATATGTCAGAGCAATACAGACTTGTTACGCGTAGTGATTTTGACGGCCTTGTGTGTGCTGTGCTTCTTAAAGAAGTGGGGCTTGTGGGTGAAATTTTATTTGTGCACCCTAAAGATGTTCAAGACGGTAGGGTAGAACTCAATGCCAATGACATCACCACAAACCTTCCTTATAGCCCATATGTACATATGTGTTTTGACCACCATCTTTCTGAGACATTGCGCTCTGAAACTCCTGCGGCCAATCATATTATTAAAGCTGACGCCCCTTCGGCAGCAAGGGTTGTGTATGACCACTTTGGCGGCAAAGAGCGTTTTCCTAAAGTATCTGATGATATGATGGTTGCTGTTGATAAAGCAGATATGGCTAATTTCACCATGGAAGAAATTTTAAAACCTACCGATTGGGTTTTATTAAATTATATTATGGATCCGCGCACAGGGCTTGGGCGTTTTCGTAACTTTAGCATAAGCAATTATGAGCTTATGATGAAGCTTATCAATCTTTGCACCGAAGTGAGCATTGCAGAGATCTTGGAAGATAAAGATGTTAAAGAACGCGTAGACTTGTATAACGAACATGAAGAAAAAGCGAAGGCTCAACTGCTTGAGCTTGTGCATGTGGAAGGCAATTTATTGGAATTAGACTTGCGCCATGCTGAAACCATTTGGTCCACCAACCGTTTCATGTTGTATGCGCTTTTTCCTCAGTGCAATATTTCTGCGCATATCATGTGGGGATTACAAAAGAAAAATGTGGTATTTGCCGTAGGTAAATCCATTGTAACCCGTACAAACAATGTAAATGTGGGTGAAGTTATGCTAAGCTATGGTGGGGGCGGGCACTTAAATGCCGGCACATGCCAGGTGGCCATTGAAGACGCCGATAGGGTGCAGCAGGAACTTCGCAAAAAACTACAAGGCTAGTAGACTGCTCAAAAGGCCGCTCTTAAAGGCGATTTTTAAAAACCTCTGTATATTTTAGAATATACAGAGGTCAGTTTGATGACAAACTCCACTTCGTGGGTTTGCGCCACCTAAGACAGTAAAACTG
>CAYJGS010000017.1:0-6286 GCA_964369505.1 uncultured Desulfovibrionaceae bacterium
ACAGTCAAGAACATTTTTCAACTTTTTTGAAATTAATTTTTTATGCTGTTATTTTGGTGAAATACATCTTCATATACACCTATTAATGATGCTTTTTTACTCCAAAGGCTTAAACGGTATAAAAGTGGTGACAGCAAATCCTTCTTACTGTATAAAACCCAAGCAAAGTTTATGAAACATGGACTTTACTAAAAATCATTCCATAGGAGAATATTATGCAACGCACTCTATCCCTTATTAAGCCCGATGCCACCAGACGCAACCTTTGCGGTGCCATTTTACAAATGATTGAACAAGCCGGCTTGCGTATTGTGGGAACCAAGATGGTGCATTTGACCAAAGAACAAGCAGAAGCCTTTTATGCCGTGCATAAGGACCGTCCTTTTTTTGGTGAACTTGTAGAGTTTATGACTTCTGGTCCTATTCTCTGCTCTGTGCTTGAAGGTGAAAACGCCATCGCTGACTATCGTAAAGTTATGGGCGCTACCAACCCTGCTCAAGCAGACGAAGGAACCATTCGCAAGGTTCACGCCGTAAGCTTTACAGAAAATTCCGTACACGGTTCTGATGCCCCAGAAACGGCTGTTCAAGAAATTGCTTTCTTCTTTAATTCCTTTGAATTAATAAAATAATGAACGCTGATAATTATACTATAGGGTGCATTGGCTGCGGCAATATGGGCAGTGCTATTTTAAATGGACTTGCAGCAACGGCTTCTTGTAAGCTTATGGGCTTTGATTTACACGAGCAACTCCTTGCACCATTGCGCGAAAAAGGCATTGGCACTGCTAAAAACATACAAAAACTCGCTGCACAATCTGATATAATTATCATAGCACTTAAGCCATGGTATGTGACGGAAGTATTGTCTGAGTTACAAAATTCACTGACAAATCAAAAAGTTATTCTTTCAGTGGCTGCGGGTATAAGCATGCAAGAATTACAAAAAAGCATTAATCACCTCTGCCCTGTCATTCGTTGTATGCCTAATACTCCTGCTATTGTGGGTTCTGGGGTATATGCTTTTTGCTTTGAAGATGTGAAACTTAGCCCCAAAATGAAAGAAGATATATTTGCACTTTTTCAAAATATTGGCACCTGCCTTGAATTGGCTGAAAAGCACTTTGTCGCTTTTACTGCTCTTATAGGTTCAGGACCGGCTTATGTCTTTCATTTCATGAATGCCTTGGTGCAAACCGGCGTTACCATGGGCTTTACTCGATCAGAATCTAAAAGATTAGTGGAAGCACTTGTTGCTGGTTCTGTGCAAATGGCACAAGCATCGCCGCATAATCTTACGGAATTACGCGATCAAGTTTGCTCTCCTGCTGGCGTGGCCATTGAAGGTATTAACTATTTAGAAGAATATGGCATTAGTGGGCATACAGTACAAGCTATCTCAAAAGCTTGGAAACGTGCTAAAGCTATGGAAAAATAATCTAACATCCACCGCCCAAACCGGTGGGTTTTAGATGACTGCCAAAGTCTGGCCCCCCTCCGTAAAGGGGGGCTTTATTATTGCACGGCTTTAACTATATGCCCTGCACTGATTTTCTTAAGCACATCCCCGTCTATTACTATAGCAGGAAAAGACGTTATATCATAATAATCTGCTGCAAGTTCTGCTTGATAGCCATTAACATTGCCGGCATTAAAAGCGTATTGCGCGATGCCAACATGGTCTTTACTAGGAATACTTGGGCGCACCTTATATAAATAGTCATATAAAATAGGATAATCGCTATTGCTGCCCACTGCATCATATTCTCGTATAAAAAGCCGCACCTGTCCTTTTGCTTTCTGCTTTTCCTTAGCTACATTCCAAGCTCTTAGCGTAAATGTAAAATAATCAAGGGCAGATTCAGGGCGAATATGCGCCATCCAAATGCCGCCCCCCATAAGATCTGTGCCATACGCTTCGGCACTTTTTGCAAAAACAACAATTTTTACATTTTGAGGGTTAAGGCTTTTTGCGGCTTGCACAACCTCACGCCAAAGATTTTCGCTGTACGCTGAAGCATAATCTAAAAAAACAAGTATTTCGTGTTTGGCCTTGGCACTGCCAAAAATAATGGGATAGACTTCTGCTTTCCAATAAGGCCTGTGCTGCACTTCTTCTTGCAAAGACGAAGCACGCCCGCCTAAGGATTTGGCAAATTTTGTTGTATCACTGCTCATTTTTGGGGTGGGAAGCTTTTCGTGTATATAAGGATTAAACGTATTTGTGGCGTAACATATAGAAAAAGAACACATAATCATAGATGACAATATAAAGACTGCACACAAATGACGTAACAAAAACATATCTCCTCCAAAATTTTATACAGACATATTATCAAGAGTTATTTGTAAATGTGACAACCAAATGTCAATAAATTTATCATATTCCACTATACCGCGCAGCACAGGTTCACACAAAAAACCGGCCTCTTCAATACGACTGCGCCAAGAATCGCTTTGGGTACCTGCCATATCTTCTAAAGTATGTACACCAACGACAGAAAGCAGAGGCATGAGCCAAACTTTTTTTTCTGGTAATAGTTTTGGTAGAATATCTTCTATCTGCATTGAACCAGTCATAGTTCCCACGTGAATATGCGCATCAAGATCATACACAGCTTTGGCTAAAGCATCATAGCACTGCACATTAACATGCTTTGCGCCATGCCCCATAAGCACCACTGCTTCATCTGCTTTGCGCTCTTTTGGTGCGTGAAATACAATGGCCGCAGCAGCTTTTTGAATATCATCTTGGTTAAACAAAAGAGGCGCTCCCACCTGTACAAAAAAATCTGCATGGGCTGCATCTACTTGCAAAGATTCAGTGTACACATTTTCATACTCTTGCCCCGCAATGGTTTGTAATGGTTGCACAGCCACATGGGTATATTTTTCAAAACGCATTTTTTGCAAAGCTTTCGCCACCGAGTCGCGCTTTATGCGGGCTGCGGCCAAACGATTACGCAATAAAAGTGATGTGAAAGCCCACCGAACAGGCACACCCACAAATTGTTCGCGCACCTTTTTATCAAACAGCGTTAGCGCTTGATGGGCACTTTGATTATTTGCTCCGTAGGCAACTAAAAGTATTCCTAATTTCATATTCAAAACAATAGCCTTATTTTATAAACATGACAAGTAATGCCACAAGATTTATAGCATTAAAAAAATGCATTTAAAATCATACATTTCAAACATTTAATTGAATTATACTTCATTTTAAATATCTCTAAAAAATAAAATTTAATACATTTCAATATATTACAAAAAAGACAAGAGTGTTTCTTTTTTCAATAAGCAATGTTATATCTTAGGTACTACGGAGGCGAACTATGGAAAAAAGAGCACTCATTTTTGGCGGGCGAACGGGCCTGCTTGGACAAGCTCTTACAAGAACTCTTCTTGCGCATCAATGGAATATATCTTGTGTTGGACGAAAGGATGGAGACATCTTAGATGCTAATTTTATTGAAAAAAGTATTCAAAAATTTCGCCCTACGCACGTATTTAATGCCATTGCTTGGACCAATGTTGACCTTGCTGAAAGCGAAGAAAGAGACGCATATGTGCTCAATCGTGCGCTGCCTGCTTGCCTTGCGCAAGTTGTTAAGCCAAGCTCTATACATCTGATACACTATAGTACAGACTTTGTTTTTTCTGGTAATAAAAAAAATTGTTATGTGGAAGACGACTCTCCCGACCCTATTTCTGTGTATGGTTTGAGCAAGCTTGCCGGCGAGCAGGCTATTTTAAGCCTAGCACCCGAAAACAGTTGTATTCTTCGAACGGCTTGGCTTTTTGGCCCTGGGCGCAGTAATTTTGTTTCAAAAATATTAGACGCTTGCCACGAAAAAGATCATATTTCCGTTGTGCACGACCAAATTGGTTCTCCCACATATTCTATGGATTTAGCCTTTTGGAGCATGCATGTAGCAGAAAAAAAACTTACAGGCGTATATCATGCCGTTAATGAAGGGCGCGCTTCGTGGTGCGATTTGGCTTGTGAAGCACAATCATTGACTGAAGCTCCTTGTCGCATAAATCCTATTTCTTCGGACGAGTGGCCACAAAAAGCAAAACGCCCTGCTTTTTCTACATTAAATAACACAAAATTAGCCGAAGCCATTGGCATAACACCACGCCCTTGGCCGCAAGCTTTGCGCGACTATATTTTTTCTGAATACCTTAATCGAGATACTATCGGCGCATAATATTTTTTACTATTATAAATAACTGGGTTTATTATGTTCATAAAAAAAATACTCTATGCTCTACTCTTTATGAGTGTTTTACATATACACTCTGCCCAAGCTATCCCTCGTTCACCAGAAGCGCTAGCGCTTATGTCAAATAGGCTCATCAATACCAATGTTCCCTATGGCGCCATAAGTTCGCTCAATCGCCCAAACTTTGGCACCATGATGGACGCAGATTTATCTATGAATGATCAAGATCCTGTATTTATAGTGCAGTTTCCTGATGGACCAAGGCTTTATCCACAAAATATCATGGTTTGGCATCAAGTGGCCAATGAATTTATCGGCAATGCGGCCTATGCCATAACCTATTGCCCCATTACCGGCACTTTAGCGGCGTATCAAAGCACCTTAGACAAAACGCCCCTTTATTTTGACGTGGAAGGCCGCCTTTATGACGGCAATTCCGTTCTTATAGATCGCAATACCGGCAGTTTTTGGCTGCAAGCTTTGGGCATGGCTTTTGAAGGCCCTTTAGCCGGTAGAGGATTAGCTAAAGTTCCCGTTTTTTGGACAACTTGGGGAGCTGCCAAACGTATGTATACCGACATTCCAGTGCTTAGCAAACCTTCTGGAAGTCGCAAAGCCTATGGTAGAGATCCTTATGGCAATTACCTACGTTCTGGTAATTATTATGATAATGATATTTTGGCCTATCCTGTGCAATATACAGACATGCGCCTACCCTATAAAAACTCGGTATTAGGCATGGAACTTGGACAACACAGGCTGGCCATTGATATAGATTATGTGAAAAAAAATGGCGTTATAAATTTCTTTCTTGCCGACATGCCCTTGCTTGCCGTGCATGATGTAAAGCTTGATGTTGTACGTGTTTTTAATAGGCAAGTATGGGAAAAACCATCACTTTTTGTTATGGAATATGGCAAACTTATTGATATTGAATCAAAATCTGTTTGGGATAGCAGCACAGGCAAAGCCATTGAAGGCAATATGAAAGACGCTTCCATGGCGCAATATTTTGGTATTTATAGCATGTGGTTTAATTGGTTTAATTTAAATCCCGAAACCTATCTTATTCCAGGGCCCGGTGAAGTGCCCAAGGAAGTATTGCACACAACACCTTTAGCAACTCCTAAATAGTTGTAATTTCACACACTAAACCGGCACCACCAAGAACAGTGGCATGCCATGTGGTGCATAAAAACTTGGAAAAAAGTTCTGCATATTCCTTTTCAAATTCATGTACAAAACCTTGTAAGGCGCCATTTTGCATGAATTTTTTGTAATTTGCATAATGTTCCCCGCCCACAAGCCATTCCACAGAGTGCGCCATATATACAGCCGGTATAAAAATATTGCGTTCACCAAGGCAATAATCGGCAATTATCACTCTTTTCGACACTCGCAAAAGTTCGTGCATAACCTTTTGCGCTGTTATTAAAGGCATGGTGTGTAGGGCCATACAAATTGTAGACACATGAAAAGTCTTTGATATAAAAGGAATACACGACGCATCCCCCTGTATACTCATTACATGCGGCAAATGAGTTTTTGTTCTTTGTAGCATATGCCTATCCATATCAAGTGCCGCCAACAGGCTCACTGTTTCTTTGGCTGAAGCCATTTTCAAGAGCCCCCCTGCCCCGCAACAGCAATCTAATAAACGTATTGTACGCTCTTGTGTGCACATTTCGGGCAAAAAAACCTGCCGCAGCACTTCTTCTCTAAGGTCTTTTAATAAGGAACCAAGAATGGGTTCATACAAATGCGAAGCTATAGAAGAAACACTCATTTCATACCTTGCAGTGCTTTTTGTAAACATTTTTCAATATGAATTTTGGCCGCCATAACTTCGGCAATTTGAGGTAAGTCTTGCAATATATCTTGCATATATTTTGAAGAGGCAAAAGTATAGCGAGAGCTTGCGAAGTAGAGATCGTGCAACCATGTGCCAAGTAATAATTTAAAATCATTTACATATTGAATATCTGCATAGGAAGCTAATCTATTTTGTAGCACAGCATCCACAATTTTGGGCGACCATCCAAGAGCGTCTACCTTGGCAT
>CAYJGS010000017.1:6386-19651 GCA_964369505.1 uncultured Desulfovibrionaceae bacterium
GAATCTTTAAAGGTGCGCCAAGTGCTAAATTGATAAAAACGCGCCACATCGTGATATAAGGCAGTTAACAAACAAGCCCGCGCATGCGGCATAAGCTCTTGTTCATGTTCTAATAAATGCCGCATATGTTGTAAGACATTTTGCGAATGGTGCACTTTAAGCAAGAGCATGTCTTTATGCTCACGCTCTGCCTCACAAAAGCTTTGCGCATAGGCCAAAAATTGGGCTTCGTGTGATGAAATATCCATATGCATGCGCATTTTTATACTACTTACACCTAAAAGTCGATGTAATAACACAAAAAAAACGTTCTAAGCTCAAAGCAAAGAACGTTTTTTATTCATGTTACATAAAATAATTACAAAAGCTTATTATCTTTTTCTTGCATATACAAAGCTGCCAATGTGGCAAGCACAATAGAAATAAGATACAACCAAGCCACAGACTCAAACATGTCCGCGGTCAACATGTCTGTATAGCCTGTTTTATCTAGCAAAAAACCGATAAAAGGTTGGTATACAGCCGCGCCAAACATACCTATGGAGTATAAAAGGCCATTGGCAGTGCTGCCTATATTTTTAGGATACAATTCACGCGCGCTCGCCATATACAAACCCGCAGGGGCTGTTACTATTACCGATAAGCAAATGGCCCAAGCAAAGGCTTCCACATAACTAAAAGAGCCATTGCGGAAAAATAAATATGCAATAACAAGCAAAAGCAAAGCATTGGATACAAAAATAGATTTTTTACGCGAAGGAACTTTGGCAACGATGCTTGCAAAAATGATGGGAGTTATAATGGTTACGGTGGCCGCCACACTGAGCAAAGAACTCATTTCTATTTTATTGAGCTTCACCACATTTGTATAATAAATTCCCGCCCAAAGACCTACAAAACTAAATAATATGGCGGCATTTACCATAAATATAAGAGCTAAGCACCAAAAGTTTCTTTTACCAAGCACAAGTTTGATCGATTCAAAAATAGTGTATTCTTGCAAGGCTTCTGCCGCTTCTTCGGGAAGATCTGCTTCTTTAGGAGCGTCTTTCAATAAAAACCACGCTGTCAAAAACACAATAACCGATATGACTGCCAAACCTTGCGTGGATATGCGCCACCCAAAATTTTCTACAAAGTACGAAAAAGGCACACCGGCAAGCGATGAAGCAATGCCCGCTGAACCGGCCATAACAATGGTGACAATGATTACATAAGTTTTCTGGTCAAACCAATTGGCAAGCATTCTGTACGCAGGCATAAGCACAAGCGAACAGCCAATGCCAATACTTAAGCGCCCCAAAAAAGCCGCAGTGGTGCTGCCGGCCATGGAAAAAAGAACAGTGCCAACACTTGTAGCAAGAAGGGCAACACATATGAGCAAACGCGGGGACAATTTATCAGCCATAATACCACTTGGAATTTGTAAAATGGCATAAGGATAATAATAAGCAGAAGCCAAAAGCCCCATAAAGGCTGCATTAACGCCAAGGTCAAGCATTATAGCATCTGCCATAACAGCAGGGCTCATACGGTGAAAAATAACAATGGTGTACGTTAAAACTATAACGCAAAGAATGGCCCAACGATAAGGTGAGGCTTTGGTATTCATATATGCTCCAAAAATTAAGCCCTATTTGCCGCACCCAAAAAAGAACACAAGAGCACGGCAAAAAGGGACATTATTTCAATCTATTGAAAGTCTATCAGCTACATCACAAGAACAGATTTCACATTTTTGTGGGCTTCGTCAAAAGCCTTTTGAATGTCTTCAAATGTATAATAGGTCATCATCTTATCAATGGGAAATTGCCCTCTTTTATAATATTCAAGCAAGGCAGGAATAAATACTTGCGGCACAGAATCACCTTCTACTACTCCAAGCAAGGATTTGCCATCGCCCATAAGATCGGCTTGCACATTAATGGTCATATCACCTGTGGCGCCAAGCACCACGGTAACACCGCGAAAGCGCGTGCATAAAATGGCCTTGCGCACAGATTCGCCCCTGCCTGTGGTGTCGATGGAATAGTGCACTCCCCCCTTAACCAAATCTTTAATGGCCTTGGCTGTATCTTCTACTTCTGTTACATTAACAGTGTGTGTAGCGCCCACTTCCATGGCAAAATCAAGTTTCATGGGGTTAACGTCCACAGCAATAATGGTGGTGCATCCTGCTATTTTGGCAGCCATAACAGCGCTTAATCCCACAGTTCCGCAACCAAAAATAGCAATGCTTGAAGCGGGTTTTGGTTTAAGCCTATTGAGCACAGCTCCTGCTCCTGTTTGAATACCACAGCCTAAGGGACCAATAAGCCCAAGATCCACATCTTTTGGCGCGTTAAAAAGATTGCGCGTATCCATAATGGCATAGGTAGCAAAACCAGCTTGACCAAAAAAACTGTATACAGTGGTATTTCCTTTAGAAAGAACAGTGCCACCATCGTTGGTAGTTCCACCAAAATTGAGTTCATTAAAAACCATACAACCATAGGGATGCCCTTCAAGGCAATTTTCGCATTGTCCACAACTGGCAAAACTTGCGCCCACATGATCTCCCACAGCAAAGCCTTTAACACCAGGGCCCACAGCGTCTACAATACCACTGGTTTCATGCCCTAACACTATAGGCATGGGAGTGGGCACAAAACCTTTACGCACCACTTCATCGGTATGACACACGCCACAAGAATGTATTTTTACTCGCACCTGACCAAAGCCGGGTTCTTGCATATCCAATTCTTCCATAGAAAATTTGGCGTCAACTTCATTGGTGACAGCAGCTTTTATTTTCATAATATCTCCCGATAATGTAAAACAATCTAGAATCTTTTAGTGGTTTGCACACTTATCCATTTTTCGGTGGTGAATTTTTCAAAAACCCATTTACCGTTAAATTTGCCCATGCCCGATTCTTTGCTGCCGCCAAAAAGCACATGCGGTTCGTCATTGATAGATTGATCATTAACGTGCACCATACCCGATTCAATGCGCTTAGCCACTTGCAAACCATGGTATAAATCCGTGGTGAACACAGATCCACTTAAGCCGTAATTGGTATCATTGGCCATGGCAATGGCTTCATCTTCGCTTTTAGCACGGATAAGGCAACACACAGGGCCAAAAACTTCATTTTTGGCAGCGGGCATGTCATTAGTGCATTCAGTGAAAATCCAAGGATACATCACATTGCCTTCGGTGCGCCCTTCAAGAGCCACTGTGGCGCCGGCGGCCTTGGTGGCATCAATAAGGCTTTGAACACTTTTCACTTGTTTTTCGTTGATCATAGGACCTAAGAAGGTATTGGGATCTGCCGGGTCACCGCCGGGAAGGTGCTTAGCCTTTTCCACAAAAAGCTTTACAAAATCATCATACACGGCATCGGCAATAATTATACGATTCAAAGACATGCACACTTGCCCTTGATTGAAAAAAGCTCCAAAAACAGCCGCAGAGGCCGCATTTTCTATGTTAGCATCCTCAAGCACCAACATGGCATTATTACCACCAAGTTCTAAAGAGCAATCACGCACATGTTCACCAGCCACAGCCCCAATACGCTTGCCCACTTCTGTGGACCCTGTAAAAGAAACAAGGGCCGCTTTGGGGTGTGCAACAATAACATCACCAATTTCTGCACCACTACCGGCCACCACATTTAATAAACCCTTGGGCATATCGGCTTTTTCAAAAAAATCTGCTATGAGAAAAGCAGAACCCGGAGTATCGGTGGCAGGCTTAAGCACCACAGCATTGCCTGCAGCAATGGCAGGAATAACCGAACGCATAGCCAAAACTAAGGGTACATTCCATGGGGCAATAACGGCAATAACACCGCGTGGTTGCCTAAAGGTATAATTTTCTTTGCCGGGAATATTGGAAGGCAAAATCTTACCTTCCATCATATAGGGAAAGCGCATGCATTCACGCACAAAATCCATGCTTGTATGAAATTCAAAATCTTTTTTAGGCTTAATGAAGCCACCTTCTTCGGTTAGGCAAGCATAAATATCTTCTTTGCTGTCTTCAATGGCTTTTAAAAGCCTTTCAAGGCAAGCCACTTGTGCAGCAGGAGTCATGGCACTCCATTCTTTTTGCGCAGCACTGGCAGCCATAAAAGCATCATCAACATCTTGCGCACTTGCAGAACGGTATCGGTATATTTCTTTTCCAGTATAAGGATTCGTATTCACCATTTCTCTTGAACCTTGTCCTTCACGCCATACACCGCCAACAAATTGCTTTACATAGTGCTTCATTTAAAACCCCTTTTAAATAATATGAATAAATATATGGTGGTTATACATTCACGACTCACCTACCAAAATGCTGTAGCATTTCTCATGAAGCAATTCTGTCTTTTGAAAGACAAAACCCTGTAGCTAAAAAAATATGTACACAATACGTGTCACATAGAATAAAGACGTAAAATTGTAACAACACTTACTCTTGAGCTTAGACTATTCTTTTGCTAGTATGATATTTTACAACATTAACCCCTTATATATTATGTCAGATTTTGTGCATTTACATTGCCATACAGAGTTTAGCTTGTTAGATGGCGCCATTCGCTTAAAGGACTTGTGCCAACGTGCTAAAGATCAAGGCATGCCCGCCGCCGCCATAACAGACCATGGCAACCTTTTTGGTGCCACCCACTTTTATAAGCAATGCAAAAGTGTGGGCATAAAACCCATTATTGGTTGTGAAGTCTATACTTGCCATGACCACAAGGACAAAGAATCCGAATGGGCAAGAAAACGTAATCACCTTATATTATTAGCGCAAAACAACATAGGCTATCAAAACTTAGTACGCCTTGTAACACGTGGATTTTTAGAAGGTTTTCACTATAAACCGCGTGTAGACAAAGCGCTTTTGCGTCAATATTCCGAAGGGCTTATTTGCCTTTCTGCCTGTCTTGCCGGTGAAATCCCCCGTGCCATTGTCCAAGGCGATATGGACACAGCTTTAGCCTTAACCAAAGAATATGCCGATATTTATCAAGACCGTTTTTATTTAGAAATTCAAGCCAATGGCCTTAAAGAACAAGATATTGCCAATAAAGGCCTTTTGGAATTGGCGGAAAAAACGGGTGTTCCGCTTGTGGCCACCAATGATTGCCATTATCTAGACGCTTCAGACGTCAATGCGCATGATGTGCTCTTGTGCATACAAACGCAAACCACCGTTGACGATCCCAAGCGTATGCGCTTTGAAACGCGCGATTTATATTATAAATCTACAGAAGAAATGGAAAAAGATTTTGCGCATGTGCCCGAAGCCATAAGCAATACCATGCGCATTGCCGAGCAATGCAACGTAGAAATGACCTTTGGCAAGGCTTATTTTCCCGTATATGCTCTGCCGGAAAATACTACACCCACAGAAGAATTTAGGCGCTTGGCCGAAGAAGGCCTTAAAAAACGTCTTGAACAACACCCCGATAAAGATACGCTGGACAGAAAAGTTTACGAAGACCGCTTGCAACTGGAACTTTCTGTTATTTTAGAAATGGGTTTTCCCGACTATTTTCTTATAGTGCAAGATTTTATTAACTGGGCTAAAGACCATAATATCCCTGTGGGGCCAGGCCGTGGCTCTGCAGCAGGTTCGCTTGTGGCCTGGGCTTTGCGCATTACAAACCTTGATCCCATACCTTATAATCTGCTTTTTGAACGATTCTTAAATATCGAGCGTGTATCTTTACCTGATATTGACGTAGACTTTTGCGAAAGGCGCCGTGCAGAAGTTATACGCTATATGGTTGACACTTATGGAGAAGATTCGGTTGCGCAAATAACTACCTTTGGTAAAATGAAGGCCAAAGCTGTAGTGCGCGATGTGGGGCGTGCCCTTGGCATGAGTTTTGGCGATACAGACCGCATAGCCAAGCTCATACCCGAAGAAATGAAAATGACCATCAAAAAAGCGTTAGATCAAGAGCCTGAGCTAAAAACGCTTTATGATACAAGCCCACAAATCACAAAACTTTTGGATACTTCTTTGCGTCTTGAAGGGCTTTCTCGTCACGCATCTACCCATGCGGCAGGGCTTGTGGTGTCTGATAAACCCATGACAGAATATTTACCTTTGTATAAAGGTAAAAAAGGCGAACTTGTTACCCAATTTGACATGAAAATGGTGGAACAAGTGGGGCTTGTCAAGTTTGACTTCTTGGGACTTAAGACCATGACGCTTATTCAAGACACTTTAGACGCCATTGCTCACCAAGGCCAAGAAGTGCCAGATCTTGATACCTTAGCTCTTACCGATACAGCCACATATGAATTATATACACGCGGCGAAACCGACGGCATTTTCCAAGTGGAAAGTTCAGGCATGCGCCAATATTTGCGCCAACTCAAGCCCTCATGCTTTGAAGATATCATAGCCATGCTTGCTTTGTATCGTCCGGGACCACTAGGTTCTGGTATGGTGGATGAATTTATCAAGCGCAAGCACGGCGAAGTGCCCGTGGTATATCCGGTGCCCATGCTTGAAGAATGCTTGCGCGACACCTATGGTGTTATTGTCTACCAAGAGCAAGTTATGCAAATAGCACAAATTGTAGCAAATTATACCTTGGGTGGCGCAGATCTTTTGCGACGAGCCATGGGCAAAAAAAATCCCGAAGCCATGGCCATGGAACGCTCAAAATTTGTGGAGGGCGCTGCACAAAATGATATTCCCGAAAAAAAGGCCAATGAAATTTTTGACCTCATGGAAAAATTTGCAGAATACGGCTTTAACAAATCTCACTCCGCCGCCTATGCGCTCATCTCATACCATACAGCATATTTAAAAGTGCACCATAAAGTAGCCTTTATGGCCGCCCTGCTTACATCGGAAATGGGCAATCAAGATAAGTTATTAAAGTATGTTGCAGCTTGTAAAGATATGGATATTGACGTGTTGCAGCCTTCGGTTAATAATAGTCTCCGTTCTTTTTCTGCCCTTGACGACAAGGTTGTTTTTGGCCTTGGCGGTATCAAAAATGTGGGTGATGAAGCCATACGCGAAATTGTAGAAGCCCGTTTAGAAAAAGGAACGTATGCGTCTTTATTTGATTTGGCTTGCAGGGTTAATTTACGCAAAGTTACCAAACGTGTGCTTGAATCGCTTATTAAAGGCGGTGCTTGTGATTGCTTTGGTGTTACACGTGCGGCCATGCTTGCCGCCATAGATTTAGTGGTGGCAAGAGCCCAAAAAAAGGCCAAAGACAAAGCGTCTAATCAAGTATCCTTGCTTTCCATGGCTCCTCAGATAGAAGCGCCAAAACAAAGCGGCATTGGGCTTGATTGCGAAGAAGCCGGCATGCAAGAAATGCCCGATGATGAAAAATTACGTTGTGAAAAAGAAGCGTTAGGCTTTTTTCTCACAAGTCATCCTCTCTTGCCGTATCGCAAAGAAATGACACGCTTGCGCCTTATGCCTTTAGAAGAAGTGCGTGAAGCTTTTCCCGGTAGTGAAGTACGTTGTGCGGTACTTATCACTTCTTTGCGCGAAGTGAATACCAAAAAAGGCGACCGCATGGCATTTCTTGGCATTGAAGACTTAACCGGGCATGGAGAAGTGACATTTTTTCCAAAATCCTATCTTGAATATAAAGAACTGCTCAAATCTGACCAACCCTTGCTTTTGGAAGCAAGAACCGATTCAAGGCAAGATGATAGAAATGGCTATGACGATGAACATGAAGATGAAGTTGTGCGCGAAATCAAATTGCTTGGCAACAAGGTCAGCCCTTTGAGCGAAGCGAGCTTGGCAAGCACTGCTCCCATATGCATTTCCATACCCAAAACGCATCTTGATGAAGCTCATATGCTGGCCTTGCAAAACATTTTGCAAAAACATCAAGGTAATGTTATGGCTGAAGCGCAAGTGGTACTTGATGGTTACCATTGTTTGCTTGAACTTGGCCCGCGTTATAGGGTGCAACCGGGGCCGGCGCTAGAGGCTGCCCTACACGAATGGAGCAAGACAGGCTGTTGAACGACCCGCTGAAAAAGAGCAATCTACTTTGTCAGACTCGTTTTTTCTTTCTGCATGGACCAAAAGAGTCCTATGCTTTCAAGAAAAAACTTCGTCTTCCTCGTATCTTACCCTTTTTGAGCAGGCCGTAGATGTATTAACCCTAGTGATGGCTACTAAAAAAGCGATAATTTATAAACAATACAGTTGGTCACTGCCGCAAAAAAGTAAGCTAAAGACAAACTGGAACTTGCTTCCACTAGCATACAATGCGCACTGAGAGCGTATAAAGGTAAGAATATATGCGAATATTTATGTGGAATAACAGTTATACCACTCATGAACTTAGCATTGATGCGCAACATAAGGAACTTTTTACCTTATTGCGAGAGCTACAGCTAGAACTTTATGCAGAAGTACAACTAAAAGACGTTCAAGATAAAATACAAAAACTACATATGTATTGTCTTAAACATTTAGAAGAAGAAATGCAGCTCATAAGCCCTTATGCAGACTCTCTGCCCATGTATAATGACCATGTTATGCAACACAAACTCTTTGTGGAAAAAATTGCTGTATTTACCGAGCGCATTGAAAAAGAAGGCACTGAAGTGGCTAAAGATTTGTGCCAATTTATCAGCGATTGGCTAGCCAATCACATTGCGTCTATGGATATAAAAACATTTGAAGCCATACGCGCTTTGCAAAAATAATTATTTGGATTATATATGAATAAAGGGATTTGGCGATTAACAGTCCGTTCGGAATTTTGTGCAGGTCACGCCTTGCGCAATTACCAAGGCAAATGCGAAAACTTGCACGGCCATAATTTTCAGGTAGAAGCCACAGTAGAAGGGCAAAAACTTGACGAAAGCATCGAATATTTATTAGATTTTAAAGTTCTTAAAGCAGCTTTAAAAGAAGTGCTTGAAACCTTAGACCATAGAATGCTTAATGAAAGTCCACCTTTTGATACACTTAACCCCACATCAGAAAATTTAGCCCGCTATATATGGCAATGCATGGCTAAAGCCTTAGAAGCGTATGACGTACACATGCATGCGGTGACAGTTTCTGAAAAATCCGCTCAATCTGCCACGTATATGGAAATATTACAATCGTAAAACATATATATGTTAGAAGAAAAAACACAATTGCGCCCCATCGGCCTTAATAGCAAAAGAGAAATGCGCAAATTATGCTCTTTTTTAGAGCATAATGACCTTGAATATGAGCATGATGCAGAATATTTGCTAGGCATTTATGATGACGAAGACGCACTCTTAGCTTGTGGTGGATGCACAAAAAACGTGCTCAAATACTTTTGTGTGGCTCAAAAAGCACGTAATAATAACTTTTTAGGGCTTGTACTCACAGAACTCATCAAGTGGCAATACGCGCAAAATAGAACCCAACTTTTTGTTTATACCAAGAAAGAAAACGGTATTTTTTTTGAAAACAATGGTTTTTATCTCATAGAAAATGCAAGAAATGTGGCGCTATATGAAAATAGCAAAGATGGCATAGAACGCTATATTGCTGAAGAACGTTTACCTAAAGATATGGTAAAAGATTCTGCCTGTTTGGTTATGAATTGCAATCCTTTTACCTTAGGGCACAAACACATCATAGAATACGCCGCTGCACAATGCGAAATACTACACATTTTTTTGGTGGAAGAAGACGCTTCTGTTTTTCCATTTACTGTGCGCATGCAACTTTTGCAACAAGGCACTGCGCATATACCTAATATACGCATACATAGCAGTGGCCCTTATATTATTTCCATGGCCACATTTCCCAAGTATTTTTTGAAAGACCAAGTAGAGGCACAAGCTGTTTGCACAGAACTTGATGTTTTACTTTTTGCAAAGCATATAGCCCCCGCCTTTTCCATAACCAAGCGCTTTGTGGGTCAAGAACCCTATTGTACCGTCACAAAAACATATAACGAAACCATGGCAAAAGTTTTACCACAACATGGCATACAATTGATAGAACTACCTAGAATTATGCATAAAAAAAACGCCATCAGCGCTTCATTGGTGCGTAAGCATATACAAGAACATGGTACTGATGCAAGCTTACTTTCTTTAGTGCCGCAAAGTACGCTTAATTATTTACATAGCCCCGAAGCTATAGAAATTTTACAAAATTTACAAAATGTTACATTGTCATAAGGGAGCAAAAAACATGCTTGAAATAAAAAAATCGGCCACAGCCGGCACGTTGGAATCCAGCGATATCCATATTGCCATTGAACCTAACCAAGGCAAAGGGATACACATTGAGCTTGACAGTGTTGTCCAATTACAATTTGGAGATGCCATAGCAAAAACAGTTCAAAATGTTCTCGACGATTTTGCTGTAAAAGATGCCCGCATTATACTTACAGACAAGGGGGCCATTGATGCCGTTATTATAGCGCGCCTGCAAACTGCCATATGCCGCGCTGCAGAAATCACTTATGATTGGAGTAAGGAAGACACCCATGGAAAATAATTTTTTATGCCGCACAGGCCTTTATGCCAGTGGTGCCAATGTGGCCAATATGATCCAATCGGTTTTTTATGAGCAAGATGTTCTTATTTATGACCTTGAAGATTCCGTCCCCTTGGACGAAAAAGACGCCGCGCGTTTTCTCATCTATTCTGTAGTAAAAAAACATCGTCCCCAAAATAAACATGTGCAAATCCGCACCAATGGCATACACAGCCTGTTTTTTCAAGAAGACCTTGAAGCAGCAGTAAGGGCAAAGCCCGATGCCTTGCGTATCCCCAAAGTAGAAACAGCAGAAGAAGTGCACAATATTGCAGAAAAAATTGCTACTATAGAACATGCTGCCGGTATCGAAGAAGGAACAATCAAACTTTGGTGCACTATTGAATCACACATAGGCTTGCTCAATGCTCAAGAAATTGCCAAGGCTTCACCAAGGGTGCAAGCGCTCATACTGGGCGCCGAAGATTTTACTGCCAGCATGCAAGCCAAGCGCACCAAGGAAGGATGGGAAATTTTTTACGCCCGCAATATGGTTTTATTGGCATGCCGTACCGCCAATATCAAGGCCATTGATGCCCTCTTTGCCGATATTGAAGACGCTGAAGGCCTTGCAAAAGATTGCGCCATGACCAAAAATCTGGGCTTTGACGGAAAAACCGTGATTCACCCACGGCAAATACACACTGTAAATGGACTTTTCACACCTTCTAAAAAAGAAATTTCGCACGCTTTGCGGGTAGTGGAAGCCATTGAAGAAGGCAAAAGGCTAAAAAAAGGCGCTGTAACAGTGGACGGATCCATGATAGATGCTCCCATTGTGTTGCGTGCGCACTATGTGCTCACTTTGGCTAAGGCCACAGGTGCTATCAGCCAAGAAGAGCTTGAGGAAATAGGATTTTTTGCAGAAGAAGGAGCACAACATGGCCATAAATAGTCTTAACAGAATCATTCCGGAAAAAGCCCTTGGTCGCACCCTACGCCCCTTTGCCGGTGTTTTTTCGGTGGAACCGTCATATGCCCCCATACAAAGCAAAAGAACGCAAGGCTTTATCAAGCATAATGACAAAAAACTCTTGCCTTCGCTGAAAGATGCCATTCTTGCCAGTGGCCTTAAGGACGGCATGACCATTTCTTTTCATCACAGTTTTCGTGAAGGCGATTTGACCGTGGGGCAAGTGCTCACAGCCATTCGTGAACTTGGCATTAAGGCTTTGCGTTTTGCCCCAAGCGCTGTGATAAACATCAAAAATCCTTCCATTGTGGACTTTGTAAAAGACGGAACCATTGCCCATATCGAAGCCAGTGGCATTCGCGGTCAATTGGGCGATGCTGTTATTGACGGATTGATGGATAATCCTGTGATTTTACGCCCTCACGGAGGCAGACCGCGCGCCATTGAAGCCGGCGAACTTGCAATTGACGTGGCCTTCATTGCCGTTTCAGCGGCAGATGCCTATGGCAATGCCACAGGCCTTATTGGGCCCAATGCCTTTGGTGCCCTTGGTTATTCCTTTATTGACGCTGATTCTGCCGCCAAGGTGGTGGTCATTACCGATAATCTTGTGGACTATCCTTGCGTGCCTGCAAGTATTTCACAGCAAAGAGTGGATTATGTAGTTAAAATTGACCAAGTGGGCGACAGTGAAAAAATCAACAGAGGTGCCGCCAGAATTACCAGAAACCCGCGCGACTTGATGATTGCAGAATTGGCCACAAAAGTCATGGCCCATTCCGGTTTTTTCAAAGACGGATATTCGTTTCAAACAGGGGCCGGCGCCATCAGTATTGCTTGCACCAATTTTTTGGCCGACCTCACAGAAAAAATGGGCTATAAAGCCAGCTTTGCCCTCGGGGGCAGCACTTCTGCCATTGTGGAAATGTTTAAAAGAGGCCTTATCCGCACCATACAGTGCAGCCAATGCTTTGATGCAGTGGCCGCCAGAGCCATTATCACCGACCCGCATATTGTGGAAATAGACAATAGCGTCTACTCAAATATTCACAGCAAAGCTTGCATGGTGAATAAATTGAATTTTGGCATATTGGGTGCCCTTGAAGTGGATACGGATTTTAATGTTAATATTCTTACAGGTTCCAGCGGAGAGATGATGGGAGGCCTTGGTGGAGGACCGGACGTTGCGGCAGGAGCTGAAGTTTCCATAGTAACTGTGCCCATTGTGCGCGGCAGAACACCGTCTGTTGTAAAAAAAGTTTTCACAGCTTGCATACCCGGAGAAACCATTGCCATTGTGGTGACAGAAGCAGGCATTGCCTTAAACCCAAGGCATAGGCACTATGAACATTTGCATAGCCACTTGCGCAAAAGCGGGCTAAAACTTGTGCAAATTGAAGATTTACAGCGCATTGCCGAAAACCTTCTTGGCATACCCAAGGCCATAGAATGCACAGATAAAGTAGTATGCCTTGTGGAATATCGCGACGGCACTATTATTGATGTGATTAAGCAAATTAACAAATAATCCCTCATCTTAGCTTCATAGCAAATCTTCTGGGGGGAAAACCTCTTGTGGTTCTTCCCCCACCCCCTCTTTCATCAAAAAATTCTTATGCCCCTAACAAGTTATCCCTAAAATGCAATTTCTGCTGCATCTAAAATTCTTAAATTTTTCAATTCTTACAATTTTTTCACACCTTAATACTGCCTTCAAAAACTTTTTTTGAAAATAACATTGACAATCATTTTCAAAACAATTACCTTGCACACGTAGTT
This sequence comes from uncultured Desulfovibrionaceae bacterium, assembly GCA_964369505.1. Taxonomy (GTDB): domain Bacteria; phylum Desulfobacterota; class Desulfovibrionia; order Desulfovibrionales; family Desulfovibrionaceae; genus CAYJAD01. Next base: position 19,594 of record CAYJGS010000017.1, read on the forward strand.
TGAAGATATTCTTCGCGTAAGCCACGCACCGCACAATAATTAGTCGAACATGAAAAAC
>CAYJGS010000018.1:0-19001 GCA_964369505.1 uncultured Desulfovibrionaceae bacterium
ATTTGTGCGGGGGCTGAGGCTGTGATTTTTTGTATGCACATTAAATGTTTGGCTTATATTAATGCCAACTTGACCGCCTACGGCTAAGAGCCCTCGAGATTTAGCTGTGGTGATATCATGCCCTTCCCCTATCTCTCTGGTGCGCCCCTTGCTTTCTGCGCCGCCGGCTCTGGCGGTCACTGCAATTTGGCGTTTAAAAGAGGCCACTTCGCCTTGGCTGTTTTTGTGGTGGCTTTTTTCTACCCTACCATTGACACTGACCGTGGCATTGAGCCCATAGGTATAAGAGCTTCTACCTAAGGGGACAGACAGGCCAAAATAAGCAAATGATGCCATAAAGGATAGAGAAGCCCCTTTTTCGTTAAGAAAATTTATTTCTGCGGCATCACCTAAGAGCGTGTCTAGCTTATGTACATCGGTATAGGCTTCTTGTTCATTGTCGGTATCGGTGATTTTTTTCAAAAAATCTTCGCAACTTTGTGCATCGCGGAATGTGAGGGCAATGCCTGAAGCGCGTTGCCCCGAAGCCCCAACGCCTGCTATGGCCTTGGCAGGGCCTGCTCCGTGGGTGTGGGAAAAGTGCATGTCAATGCCGTGTTTATTTTTTAAGATAACCTGATAAGAATCGCCCATTTTGCTCACAGCCAAGCTTTTATCGCGCATGGCTTCAAATTTAACATTGGTGGGTAAAACACGACTGATCCCCATGGGTGAAGGCTTAACAATGTTGATGGCAGCTGTATCAAACCTAAAGCCTTTTTTGTCGCTGAGCACATACGATCCCCCCTTGCTTTCTAAGGAATGGAGCATGGCGCCTATGCCTTCTTGGTTGGCAATATGGGTATTTTCTTGCAAATGTTCCCATGTGGCTGTAGTTGCTTGAGAAGCTTGCTTTTTGGGAGCTTTTTCGGGCAATTTTTCCTTGGCCAAATCTATGGAGTCGGCACTCAGTTTTTCTATATTTAGGGTGCTGTCGGGGTTGGTATAGTCAAGCATGGCGCGCCCTGCAAGATATTGCACTTCGGGGTCTTGTATGTCTAATCCCCATTGCGCCAAAGTGTCCATAACATCTTGTCTGCTTTGGGCATTGGTAAGTTTAAAGGCGCTTGGTGGTTCGGGCTTGGCGTCCACAAAGTTGCGGAGCAAAGCCATGCGCACAAGGTTCTCGGTCATTTGTGTTCTGGGATTGCTGTAGGAATAGCTCATGGCAGACCAAATGGCCTTGCTCAAGCGGCGCGAAGTCATGGAGGCAAAATTGTGCATGGCGTGGGCGCGGCGTTTTAAAGAATTGGCAGCAGCGCGAAAAACTGTAGACGCCACACTGTGGCTGTGTGGGTTTAGGTCGTCATGGGGCGCATAATGACGCATGGTTTGGGCTGCGGGCAGGGCTGCTTGTAATAGATCTTCAACATGCTGTAGGTCTTCTGGGTTTGCAGCATTTAAATAGGCTGTTGCATAGCCGCCAAGGGCTGTATCTCCTTTAACCGTTTTAAGGCTTTTGTGGTCAAGGTGTTCAAGCGCTGCAAGGGAATCTCGCAAAATCAATGTGGTGGTGTCGTTGGCATCGTTTTTAAAGTCTTGCAAGGCTTGATGAGCTTGGATAATAGCCAAACTGGCTGCTTGGCGATTTCTGCTCAAATGCGGCGCAAAAAAACTTACGCTGCTACGTTGCGCTTCATGCGCTGCAGTTTGGGCTTTTTCTTGAGCTATTTTTGCGCGGATATGCAAAAAATCGCTTTGGTCTTGACCAATTTTTGCCGAGGCATAATGGCTTGCGCGCACTTGTGCATTCATGCCAACGGGCATGGGGTCAAAATTCATGGGATCTATGTTTATGGGGGCGTGCTGTGCCCATGTTTTTTGTGTGTGCCTTTTAATGCTCGAGCTTAAAGAGCGGCTATTATCTTCTTGGATATTTTTTATGGTTCTGTTTTGGGCTTCGGGCAAATGGGCAAAAGTGGCATGGCGTAGGGCTTGCTTTGCCATCACCACAGGTTCATGCACGGCCAAAATGGGATTTTCTGTGGATCTAAATGGCTTGGCGCCTTCAAGAATTTTTTTGTTAGTGCGTTCAAGGTCTTTGCCGCCTTCTAGGCCTTTAAGGAAAAAACTTTCTGCCTTTTCAAGGGTTATCATATTTCCTTGGCGCTGCGCTTCGCCGCCTGGAAGTTCTTTGAGCAATTGCGATTGCAAATTTTCTGCTTCGCGTGAAAGCCCAAGATGGGTGCACCAAGATATATAATTTTTCCACGTGGGCTCACCTTGCAATTGTAAAGAATTTTTAGAATCTTCGGTGGGAAGCAAGGCATTGCCATAATGCGCCTTCATTTGCAAAAGGGCTATATTGGCCAAGCGAAAGGCCATTTGCTGACTTTTGTTTGCCGTTACATTTTTTACAATTTGCGGTGTCAGCATAAGCGAAGGCCTGCCGCTGCTCATGCCTATGGCGTGCTGTATGGCATTGTGGCGCGTTTTAAGATTGGCGCCAAGGCCTGTATTATTCACTTCGCGCATAAGGTCTTGCATGGCCAAGGTGAGTTTGTGTTGTGCCAGCAAGCCTTCTTGGCTTACATGGCTGTCAGGGGGCATGAGCGCTCTTTTTAGTTCTAAGGCAAAACCTTGCCCGCTTGGGTAGATATGCTGAAATATAGCGTCCACATATTGCAATTTGTTTTCATAGCTTACTTGTTTTTCGCTGGTGTCAAAAAGAGCGCTCATATATGCATTGAGGCTTTCTATGCTATATTGTTCGGCATGTTGTTTTCCTACAGATTGCTGCATGCTCAAAAGCCCCTTAGCTGCCATGCTCAAAGAGGTGATGGCGTCTTTGACGGGGATATTGTGCTCCATGCAAAGGCCGTAGATGGCACCCATATTGCGCGCCGTGAGACCCTTTAGGTCGGCCAGAGTGTGCATGTCTTCGTTACTCAGGTTTTCAGGTCGTACATCTTCAGGGATAAAGCGTAAAAACAATTCGCCCACTTTCTCTTGTAAATCTTGTTTGAGGCTAATAATGGCGGGATTATTTTGCACTTCGTGCGCATTGGTCCAAGCTATACGCACATGAGCATCGAGCTTGCCCACAAAATCATTAAAATCCACATTTTCTAAGCTCTTTACCGCGGTGGAAAGATTATCTACATGTTCATGCTCAAGTATATCATCCATAAGGTTAAGTTTGGCGAGCAGAATATGTTCTTGGATAACGTCAAAGCGCGGGTCTTCGGGTAAGTCCACTTCTAAATGTAAAATATTTTGCAGGCGGTCCCAAAGGTTTTGTAAGGTCTTTTGCTCTGGCGGCAAGGGGGTTTCCATATAGTCACGCACAAGGTGCAAGAAATCAAAAGTTTTTTGATCTACTTCTATGGAGTGTTCTGCAGTGTGTTCGGCCGTTCCTGCTGCTTTGGCTGTATCAGTTTGAGCCACGTGAAGGTTTGCAACGCTGGCATTAAATTCTGCCAGCCTTTGCGCCGCAAATTGCGTATGCTCATTTAAGTGCTGGATGAGCTGTGGGTTTTCTTGTGCAATGCCTTGAGCTCGAGCTTGAGCTATCGGAGCTGTGGCGGCTTCGGTGTCAGTGTGTATTCCATTAATGATATGGCGCAAGGAGTTATCTTGCAAGGTAGTGTGCTCTGTGGTGTGCGCGTCTTGCAGGGGGCTATCTGTAGGTATTTTGTTGTGTATTCCTTGTGTCATGTTTAACCTCGTATATGTCGTGTATTGAATGTAGGCACACAATACGCAAGGCATGAGGTTTTGGCAAATTTCTTTGGTAAGAAAAGAAGGTTTTTTTGTTTTTTATATATATTATAGTAGATTACAAAAGAACTCTATGGTGCGAAAAGTTTTATATGGCAAAACTTTTTTGACACATGGCACTTGCCTTGTGGATTTTTTTTTGATAGGCCTTAGCTCGTGCCCCATGCTGTTGTGAGTGGGGATTTCATTATTTGTGTGGAAAACTACACGTTAATTAGAATTATTTATATTCGGAGGTTCAATGAAAGGCTTGATGAAAAATGTATTTTTAACCTTGGTAGCTTGTTTGGTGTTATCTTTAGGCGCACCTGTGCAAGCAGCTGATTACCCAGATAAAACAGTGCAGTTTGTGGTTCCCTTTGGCCCCGGTGGCAGCACTGATGTGGCAACACGTTTATTTTTGAAGTCTTTTAATAAAAACTTCCCCAAAGAAGGCGTGGTCATGAATATGGCTGGTGCCGGCGGTTCTGTAGGGTCGCGCCATGTAAAAGGAGCCAAGGCTGACGGTTATACCTTACTTTCTTTCAATACCATTTTGCCCGTGTTGAACCTTATGGGCATGATTGACTTTAACTATGACGCTTTTGAGCCTGTGGCTTTATATTCCACCTCCGATACGGGTATTTTCATAAAAGCGGATTCCCCTTGGAAAAATATGCAAGATTTTGTAGCCGATGCCAAAAAAAGACCCGGTAAAATCCGCTTTGGTGTAGGTTTTGGTACTTTAGCTCACTTGGGTGCCATTGCTTTGGAACAAAAAGCCGGCATTAAGTTGAATATCGTGGACACCGGCGGCGGTGAAAAGAAATCTGCAGCACTTATGGGTGGCCATATCGACGCATATTTTGAGCCGGTACCCCCAGTGGCACAATATCTTGAAAGCAAAACTTTCCGTTGTTTAGGTATTTATAGCGATAAGCAAAATCCACTTTTCCCAGGAATTCCTACTCTTCGTGAGCAAGGTATAGATGTGGTGCTTATGCAAAATAATGGCATATTCGCTCCTAAGGGTACACCTGAAGAAGTGTTGAAAGTTCTACGCGAAGCCATGAAGAAAACAACAGAAAACCCTGAATTCCAAAAAGAATTGGCCTCCAATTTCTTGAAAGTGGAATATCTTGACGGCCAAGCCTACCGTGATTTACTTGCAAAAGAATTCCAAACTCTTACAGGTATTGCCAAAGCTTTACAGCAGTAATTTATATAAACGAGTGGGGCTGGTTATTGCCTCACTCGTTTTTTTGTGCCTTTTGCTCTGCACATTGTATTTTACCATTGAAGTAATTTTTTAAAATTATATTTGAAAATAATTGTGCAGAGCTCTCGTGTTAGGAGTTCTTTATGACAGAGTTTATTCTTCAATCATTGCAAGTTCTTTTAGATCCATTTGCCTTGCTTTGCATGACACTTGCCATGGCTTATGGCATTTTGCTTGGGTCCATACCCGGCCTTACGGCCACCATGGCTGTGGCCTTGCTTATACCGCTTACCTATACTTTACCCAAAAGTGTGGCCATGGTGTCTTTTATCGCCGTGTATATTGGCGGTATTTCCGGTGGTTTGATTTCTGCCATTTTATTGCGCATGCCGGGTACCCCTTCTTCCATAGCCACAACATTTGACGGCTATCCCATGGCGCGTAGCGGCAAGGCCGGTCGAGCCTTGGGTCTTGCCATTCAAGCTTCATTCATAGGGGGTGTTATCAGCGCATTTACCCTTATGCTCATAGCGCCGCCTTTAGCTGATTTTGCAGTGACTTTTGGGCCTTATGAATATGCGGGCTTGGCTTGTTTTGCCTTGAGTATGGTGTCTGCCCTTTCAGAAAAAGACAGATTAAAGGGCGTTATGGCTGTTCTTTTGGGCTTATTTTTCTCTTGCGTTGGGCAAAGCCCCATAGACGGCACGCGACGCTTTGCTTTTGGTTTTGGCGAACTTGAAGCAGGCTTTGAAATTTTATCTGTGCTTATAGGCCTTTTTGCTGTGTCCGAAGTATTTAATACTGTGGGGCAATTGTATAATAAGACAGAAAAAATCAATGCAAAACTAAGCTTTAAAGATTTCTTTCCGCCCATACGCGAAACCTTGTCGTATTGGCGCTCTTATTTGCGCGCTTCGGTTATAGGTACTTTTATGGGTATTTTACCGGGCGTTGGCGGCGGGCCCGGTGGCTTGCTTGCTTATGCGCAAGAGAAAAAAGCCTCTAAAACTCCGGAAAAATTTGGTACAGGAACTCCAGAAGGGCTCATAGCTTCAGAAACTTCCAATAATGCCGTGACCGGTGGAGCCCTTGTGCCCATGTTGACCTTGGGTATTCCTGGCGATGCCACCACAGCTGTGGTTATGGGCGGTTTTATTGTGCATGATATACGCCCAGGGCCATTGTTATTCCAAAACACGCCAGAAATTGTTACAACCATTTTGCTTGCAGTTGTTTTATGTAATATATTGATGTTTCTTATTCAAACCCTTGCCATACATGGTTTTGTGCGAGTATTAGACGTGCCCAAAACACGGCTCATACCCATTATTATAATGCTGTGTGTTGTGGGTGTTGTGGGCATTAACAATAGGCTTTTTGATGTATGGGCCATGCTCTTTTTTGGCTTTTTAGGCTATATTTTTGAGCGGAATGGTTATCCTTTGGCGCCTTTTGTGCTTGGTTTTATTCTGGGGCCCATGGTGGAAGAAAATATGCGCCGCACGGCACTTTTTTATGATTCTCCTTGGATGCTTTTGCAGCAGCCAGTAGGCACTATTCTTTTTGCTCTGGCTTTAATGCCCTTTGTGTTGTGGGCTTGGAAAAATCTTCGCAAGAAAACAAGCACAGACGATACTTTAGCCGAGAGTAATGGAGCATAATATGGGCAATAGAATTTTTTTGAGCTCAGTTATAGCTATAGCTATGGCTTTATTTTATAGTACTTTTTTCTTTAAAAAAAGCTTAATAGCTGCGCAAAGTAGCCCGGAAGGCATGCCAAGAATTGTGTTGGCGGCCATAATTATTGTGGGTCTGCTTTTGCTTATAAGAGATTGGAAAAAAGATTTATCGGCACATGTGCAAGAGTTATTTCAAGGTACGCGCTTGTATGTAACCATAGGCATGCCCTTATATTTACTTTTACTGCCCTTCTTGGGATTTAGTTTAAGCACATTTTTATTACTTTTTTCTTTATTTATTCTGTTTGAAGAAACAAAACCGGATACGAAGCGTTTGGCTGTGCACGCATGTTTGGCCTTGGTTTTATCTGTATCTGTATTTTATGTGTTCAGGGAGTTTTTTCAAATTCAACTTCCTGTGTTGTTTGGCTAGGAAATTTAAGAAATTACAATTAATAAGGATAGTTATTTATGAAAAAGCAAAATATTCTTCTTTTTGTGACAGACCAGCATCAGCGCTCCACCATAGGCGCTTATGGCAGCAAACTTGTGAAAACACCAAACTTGGACGCATTGGCAGCCCAAGGTTTGACCTTTGACCGTTGCTATACGGGCTGCGGATTGTGCTCTCCCATTCGCAGTTCTTTGTTTACGGGAACTTACCCCCACGACCACGGTGTGCTCACCAATATCCATTTGCACCCCATTCGCACAGAATTACCGCCGGAAAAAGATATCCTTACTCCAAAAATGAAGGACGCCGGCTATCAATTAGGTTATGTGGGCAAGTGGCATGTGGCCAATAAATATTCCCCCTTAGATTTTGGTTTTGACCAATATGTGTCTTTGAGCGATTATGGTGCTTATCGCAAAGAATTGGGCATTCCTCTTCCTGAAGAAGCCATGAACTATGTGACACCTGTTTCGGCTGTGGATCCCATTCCTGTGGAACAATGCCGCCCAGCTTTTCTTGCCGACAATGCCATACGCATGATGCAAGAATTTTCTGAAGATAAAGAACGCCCCTTCTTTATCCGCCTTGATTTCCACGGCCCCCACTTGCCAAACGTTATCCCCGAGCCTTATGCTTCCATGTATTCCTTAGACGACATCGAAAAGCCAAGCACTTTTGATGAAGATCTTTCCAACAAACCGGGTGTGCAGTCCATTAAGCGTAAACATTGGGAAATGGAAGATATGCAATGGAGCACCTTCCGTGAGCATATGCAACGCTATTATGGTGAAGTGACATTGCTTGACCATCAAATGGGCCGCGTTTTGGAAGAATTAGACAAGCTTGGCCTTGCAGACGACACTATCGTTATGTTTACTTGCGACCACGGCGATACCATGGGCGAGCACAGAATATGGAATAAAGACTATACCATGTATGATCAGATTTACCGTATTCCCTTTATTGCTCGTTGGCCTGGCGTTATCAAGCCGGGCACACGCCAAGACGCTTTTATTAGCCAAATGCTTGACTTAACACCAACTCTTTTAGAACTTTCCGGTGCTGCATTGCCTGAAGGCTTGCACGGTTTAAGCTTATTGCCTTTGTTTAAAAACGAAGCCCAAGAGCGCCGCGATGACGCTTTTAGCCAATTCCACGGTTCGCATATGGGCTTATACAGCATGCGCATGATCGAAACAGACAGTTATAAATATGTGCTCCACTGCAATGATATAGACGAATTGTACGACCTTAAAAACGATCCAGATGAATCCACAAACTTGGCAGAAAATGCCGCATTTGCGGAAGTGCTTAAGGATATGAAGTACAGAATGGTGGAGTGGTTACGCAAAACCAATGACCATTTATATAATGAATGGATAGTGTATTGGCTCACCGGTGATGAAGCCTTGGCCATTGAAGCCCCCGGTCGCCGGAAAGTAAAATGGTAGAAAATGCTTCTGCATGTAAGCGGGCAGGCTCAACGCCTGCCCCTTCGTCCTTGCTGGTAAAGCCGGTGGGGGCTTTATGCAATTTGCGTTGTGAATATTGCTTTTATCAGCCAGAAGCAAGGGGAGCGCATAAGGAAGTCATGCAAGAGGCCACCTTGCAAAAACTCATGCAAGAAATATTTCGCTTGCCTTCGCCGGAGCTTGGCATTTGCTGGCAAGGGGGGGAACCCACGCTGGCAGGGGTGGGCTTTTTTGAGCAAGCGCTTGCATATCAAAGAGAATATGGCAAGGATACATATATAGCGCACAGTTTGCAAACCAATGGCTTACTCATAGATGCGGCTTGGACAGCATTTTTGCAAAAAGAATCCTTCTTGGTGGGAATTTCTCTTGATGGGCCAAAAGCTTGGCACGATGCCTATCGCTATGACACACACGGCAATGGCGCTTGGCAAAAAGTTATGGATGCCGTGCATCGCTTGCAAGACGCGCATGTGAAAATCAATGCTCTTTGTTGCTTAACGCCACAATCTGTGCAAGAACCCGAGGAACTTTTCCACTTCTTTGTGCAAGAGAATTTTGAGCATGTGCAATTTATTCCCTTGCTGGAAGCAGAAAATCAAGATTCTTCGTATTTGGCCCCTTTTGCCATAACGGCAGAAGAATACGGTGCATTTTTGTGCCGTACCTGGGATATGTGGTTGGAAAGGCTCACAAGCGAAAAACCCATGGGTGTGCGCTTTTTTGAATCTTTTTGCCATAGGGCTTTGGATTTACCCCCCACATTATGCGAAATGTACCCAGGCTGTGGTACCTATGCTGTTGTTGAACATGACGGCTGCATATACCCTTGTGATTTTTTTGTGCACGATTCTTGGCAACTGGGTACTTTGGCAGAAGGCTTGCCCGAGGTATTGCAAAGGCCGCATACGCGCCATTTTAATGAATTACGCCTAATGCACGCTCCAGAATGCCATGTTTGTGATTGGCGTATATATTGCCATGGGGGCTGCCTTAAATTTCGTAAAATAGGCACGCGCTTAGCAGCCAAAACATGGTATTGCGAAGCGTATAAACGCTTTTTTGCCCACGCGCATAAGGATATTGCGCGGGTAAGAGCATATATTATGTCGTTAAACGGCACAATTTAATTTAATAATTAACTGTTTGTAAAGGAGAATGTCATGAATATAGGATTTATAGGGCTTGGTATTATGGGTAAGCCCATGGCCAAGAATTTGCGTAAAGCCGGCGTTACACTTTTTGTGAGCGATATCAATGAAGCGGCCGTGGCTGAGCTTGAAGAACTTGGCGCTAAGCGTGCCAGCAATGCAGAAATAGGCGCGGCATGTGATGTTATTTATACCATTTTACCCAATGGCCCCATTGTTCAGGCTGTGCTTTTTGGCGAAAATGGCGTGGCTTCCACCATTAAAAAGGGCGCTGTTGTGGTGGATTCAAGTTCTGTTACTCCCGGCGAGGCGCAACTTTGTGCAGAAAAATTGGCTGCCAAGGGCGCCGGTTTTTTGGACGCTCCTGTAAGTGGTGGCGAACCCAAAGCCATTGACGGAACCCTTTCTTTTATGGTGGGCGGTAGCGAAGAAGATTTCCAAAAAGCTTATCCGTATTTTATGCACATGGGCGCTTCTGCTGTTTTGGTGGGGCCTGTGGGCAGTGGTTGCATAACTAAACTTACCAACCAAGTTATTGTAAATCTAACCATTGCTGCTGTTTCTGAAGGCTTTGTGCTTGCAGCCAAGGCCGGCGCAGATCCCGTAAAAGTGTTTGAAGCCATACGCGGAGGCCTTGCCGGCAGTGCGGTTTTGGAAGCAAAAATTCCCATGATTGTGAAGCGTAACTTTAAGCCGGGCGGCACCATTGCCATTAATCACAAAGATATGAAAAATGTGCTCGATACTGCCCATGCCATTGATGTGCCTGTGCCCATGAGCAGCCAACTTTTTGAAATACAGCAAGCGCTTAAAGTTGCAGGGCATTTTAACGATGACCACGGCGGCTATGTGCAATATTTTGAAAAACTTGCCGGCGTTGAAGTTAAGGAAAAATAGGAGAATATTGTGCCAAATTCTGTCAGAACAGGCATAAATGCCTTACACAGCTTTCCGGACGTTGATGAAAACGCGGTACATGTGCTTTTGGCTGATTTGCTCAAAGGCTTACATAAAAAAATTGTGGTTTTAGATGACGACCCCACAGGTGTGCAGACCGTGCACGGCATTTCTGTATACACCGATTGGCAAGTGGCAAGTCTTGAAAAAGCCTTTAACGCGTCGGAAAGCATGTTTTTTGTGCTGACCAATTCGCGTGGTTTTACCGCCGCCCAAACGGAAGAAGCCCATGAAGAAATAGCCAAAAACCTTGCTGCTGTTTCTAAAAAAACAGGCAAGGATTTTATTGTCATTAGCCGTGGCGACTCTACCTTGCGCGGACATTACCCTTTAGAAACCGACGTGTTGCGCAGTGCTTTAGAGCGTGAATTGGGCGTGGAATTTGACGGCGAAATCATTTGCCCCTTTTTTAAAGAAGGGGGGCGCTTTACCTTAAATAATACCCACTATGTGCGCGAAGGCGAAGAGCTTGTGCCTGCAGGGCAAACGGAATTTGCCAAGGATAAAACCTTTGGCTATGTGTCTTCTTTATTGCCCGCATGGTGCGAAGAAAAAAGCAAGGGACGTTATCCTGCCGACGGTGTGGTGTGCATAAGCCTTGAAATGCTGCGCACTCTTGATTATGACGCCATCGAAAAAGCGCTCTTGAGCGCCACCGGTTTTGGCAAAATCATTGTGAATGCCATTGACTATGTGGATATTATGGCCTTCTCTGTGGCTTTTTGCCGTGCGGTGCAAAAGGGGCATACCTTTTTATTCCGCAGTGCTGCTGCCATACCCAAGGTTCTTGGGGGCATTAGCAATAAACCCTTACTCACGGCCAAAGACCTTATCGAAGCTGACAATAGCAATGGCGGTATTGTGGTGGTGGGATCGCATATAAAAAAGAGCACAGACCAGCTTAATGATTTGTATAATGCCGCAACGCCTTTGGAATTTATAGAATTTAAAGCTGCGCGTGTGGCTGAAGAAGGCGGCCTTGAAGATGAAGTGGCGCGCATTGTACAGCTGGCAGAAGAAAATATTGCCAAGGGCAAGAGCGTGGTGGTGTTTACTTCTCGCGATCTCTATATACCGCCCACAGCAGATAAAGACGTGATTTTATCGGCATCTGTGCGTATTTCTGCAGCAGTTACCAGTATTATTGGCAAACTTACGGTAAAGCCAAGCTTTATTGTGGCCAAAGGCGGCATCACTTCAAGCGATGTGGGCACCAAGGCTTTGCAGGTGAAACAAGCGGAAGTTATGGGGCAGATAAAACCAGGCATTCCCGTGTGGAAAACAGGCAGCGATAGTAAGTTTCCGTATATGCCCTATGTGATTTTTCCGGGCAATGTGGGCGAAGTTTCTACTCTGCGCGAAGTTGTGGAAATATTGGCTGCGAAATAAAAGAATGTAGCTGTTGTTTTTTCAGTTTTTTCTGGGGGAAGGCCCGTTCAGATAAAGGGGCCTTTTGCTAGCGCCAAAAAGTGTTTTCCTTCCCCCAGACCCCCATCCTTTCCCAAAACGCGCTCATTGTTTATCCCTTTTAGGGGAAAGTTTCCCCCAGAAAAAATCTGCGTTAAGGCAATAATCACATAGAGGAATAATATGTTAGTAAACAGTGCAGCACTTTTAGCTCAAGCTAGAGCTAATAATACATGCGTAGCCGCTTTTAATATCTATAATCTTGAAACCTTACAAGCTGCTTTTGGGGCGGCTTGTAAGGTAAAAAGACCCATTATGGTAGCCCTTGGCGAAAGCTATCTTGAAAGCGTTTCCTTAGAAACCATAGTGGCCATAACCAAAGCTTTGTGTAAAGACTTTCCCTTTGATGTGGTTTTGCACCTTGACCATTGCAAAAATGTGGACATGATTTTTGCGGCCATAGAAGCCGGCTTTACTTCTGTTATGTATGACGGGTCGCGCTTGCCCTTAGATGAAAATGCCGCCGCCACGCGCAAAGTGTGTGACTTTGCGCATGCCCGTGGTGTTACGGTGGAAGGGGAGCTCGGCGGCTTAAACGAAGAAGACGGCAGCGGTGAAGCGCCGGAAAAAGCACAATTTACCACTGTGGAAGCAGCTGTGCGCTATGTGCAGGCTTCGCAGGTGGATTCTTTGGCTGTTTCTGTGGGCAATATGCACGGCTTGTATAAAGGCGAACCTAATCTTGACATAGAACGCATAAAAGCCATTTATGCCGCTGTGAACATCCCTTTGGTATTGCACGGTTGTTCTGGTATCCCAGAGGAGCAATTGCGCGAAGCCATTGCTAGCGGGGTGGCAAAAATCAATGTGAATACAGAGATAGCCTTAGCAGGTGGGGATTGTCTAAAAGCTGCCACTGCTAAGGAAGATACTCCCATACGCATGGAAAAATTGATGCGTATGGCAAAAGAAGACATGCAATCGGTTATGGAGAGATTTCTTCAGTTATAGTATTTAGTTAAAAGAATATTTTAAAAAAGGTTTGTGTGTATGCGCAAACCTTTTTTTTGCGATTGTGAATTTTGCAACATGTCGAAAGTAGTATAAATGCATACGTATTAAAGCGTTAAAAAGGACTTATAAAAAAGTACTTTGGCAGAATCATTGACTCTGTGTATTTTTAATGGTATTAATAGACAAACGTGATTTATCGGAGAGTTTTCTAGATATATACTTGCTCAGTTCCATAGCGATTTCCTAACTCCCTTTGTAAGAACGTGTGGTCATGCCACTGTAGTAGCTTTTACATGTTTTTTTATAAAATATTATAAAAAGCTGACAAGATTTGTTTTATGGGGGGGGAAATGGTTTTCTTGTTGCATTATAGATTACGCATTTCTTGCTTTACACAAAGTTTATTAACTTCCGTGTTTTTGGCTTGCCTTCCTTTGTATCAATCCCACATTGGTTTGACCTTGATTTTCTGCCTCTTGTTAGGCGCAGTTTCCTGTGTTTTTTTTCATAAATCCTGTTTTTTAAAAAATTATGATCAAAGGGGTATTGCATTATAACTACCTATAGTATTGATAAGTAATGCATTATATGGTTTAAGAGAACATAGTTTTGCCTTATGGAGTTAAAGATGAAAGCCTTAAAGTGTTTAAGAAAATTTTCGCCTTTGGTAACACATGTGTTTATTTTGCTGATTCTTATCTGTGCTTTTAATTCTGCCAAGGCTTCTTTTGCAAGCTCCGACCAAAATCTTCCTGAATTGCGTATAGCTTACCTGCCTAAGCAAGATTCTTTAGACGATACCTACGCGCCCGAAGCGCATTTAACAGCGCGCATGAACATATTGTCAAAGTATTTTGATAATACGTTCAGCCTTGTTCCTGCTTCTTTCGAGCCTCGTATAGCCATGCAACTTCTTGACTCGGGTGAGGCGAATATCATTGGCTTATTTGTAAAATCTCCTGAGCGCATGTATCGGCTTAAATTTACAAAAAAGCCTGCAGCGCAAGTGAGTTTATTTATAGTAACAGATGAACATAAAAAAATATTCTATGGTGATGTACAAGCTTTAAAAGGTAAGGAAATTGCCGTTTTTTCCGGAAACAGTATGGAAAAAGCCATACTTGAAGAATATCTTGTCGAAAATAATATTAGCATGAATTATCGTATATATACGAGTTATGAAGAATATGTGCGTAGTGATGCAGAATTCCATTTAACCAATTCTTTATATTTTATTAAAGGCAAGCAGATTGTTATGCGTGTAGGTCAGCAAGGTTTTTATTTTGCGACACTGCCTAAATACGCGCACCTCTTAGATGTCATTGACAACGCTCTAGTAAAGGCAGAACAATTTGATGTTAAAGCCTTGCGTGCTGTCAATAACAAATATATTAATAAAAATATTAGAGAATTGCATCATGAACTCAGCGCTGAAGAAGCAAAGATTATTGAAAACCCAAGCAAGGTTCACCAACTGGGGTATTCAGTAAGCCATTATCCCATCCTGTACCAAGATGAACAAGGCAAGGCTGCCGGTATTACACAAGGGGTGCATTTGTTATTTAAGCAAATGCACGATACGCCCAACCAACTGGTGCCTTATGAGCCAGACAGTGCTGTGATGATAACGCAGTTTGATATGCTTTTTTCTGTGGTGGGGCATCAAGCTCTTCGAGAAAAACATTTTTATGCTTCCAAACCCTATGCAAACCTTCCTATGGTGCTTTTTGGCAATAAAAATGTAGATAATTCTGACATTAAATCTTTTGGTATGCTGGATTATGCTGTGCTTGACCATAGAGAAGTGCAAGAAGATTTTCCGCATTGGAATATGAAAGTATTTAGTAGTTTAGATAAGCTTTTTGCTGCTTATGAAAATAATAAAATTGACACCATATTATTATCTCGCTCAGAAGCTGAATACGCATTTGCAAAGCTTGGCACGAGTAATAATGTTCTTGTGCCAACTTCTCTTGTGCTGCCATTAAGATTTTATATTGCCAAAAAATACACATTGCAAGCTGCCAATGTTATCGATGCTTTTATAGATAAACTTAACCCCATAGATGTACAAAGAGTTATTTTAGAAGCAGAAAGTATGGTGTATGCTCCAAGCACATTCACAGGAATGTATGAAGAAAATAAAGATATACTTTTGAGCATAGCGGCAAGTGTTTTGCTTGTGTTGCTGAGTTTACACTTTTTTAGATTATATTTGCAAAAGCAAAAATATTACAAACTAAGTCTTACAGATTCTTTAACAAAGATAAGCACCAAAGAAAATGCTTATGCTATTATGCAACGCGCTTTATCCAAGGCTTATCCTGACGAATATATAGTTTTTTGTGTGGATATAGATAAATTCACCTTGCTCAATCAAATATATGGACGCGAAAAAGGTGATGAAGTTCTTATATATTTTGCAAACTATCTTAAAGAAAGATATATTGATGGCTATAAAGCTGAATGCCTTGCCAGAGTGAGAGATGATATTTTTCTTGTTTTTGGAAAAACTAAATTATTAATGGAAGCTTTGGAAGTTTCTGTAGAAACTTTATCCATTGTGCATGAGATAGAAAATATTTTGCAGAGTAATTATAGTGTAAGCATGTCTAAGGGATGTTATATCATTGACGATGTAACCTTGCCCATTGAAACCATTGTTGACTATTGTCATGCGGCAAGGCGAATGGGCAAGAAAGAACATGCCTTATCCACCGTATTCTTTGACGAAGAGATGAAAAAATCTACTCAAATGAAGAAAGATATAATACGTCAAATGGAAAAAGCCCTTGCTACCGATGAATTTGCCTTGTTTTTCCAACCTAAAATACGCCTTGGCGATGAACAAATTTGCGGGGCAGAAGTGCTTGTGCGTTGGCAGCCAAGAAATGGCAATGTTATGTATCCAGATGATTTTATTTCTGTTTTTGAAAATAATGCCTTTATTGCCAAACTTGATTTGCATGTTCTTGAAAAAACATGCCAGTTTATCAAGGAAAACCGTGACAGTGTAAAATTGCCACCCCTTGCTGTGAATCTTTCGGGTCTTACGATTTTGCACAGTGATACATATATGCATATACGGGAAATTACACAACATTACGGTGTTGCTCCCCACGAATTAGAATTTGAAATAACCGAAAGCGCCATGACGATGGATACGGATGCTTTTGATAAAAATATTAAATTGTTATGCCGTGCTGGGTTTGTGGTTGCCATTGACGACTTTGGTTCGGGAGTATCTTCTTTGCATAGGCTAAGTACTTTGTGTGTGCACACCATGAAGCTTGATAAAGCCTTTCTTGATGATAAATTTTGTACAAAAAATGTTATTTTTTTGGTTTCCAGCATTATCACCATGTTGCGGCGCCTTGGTATACAAGTGGTTGCAAAAGGTGTTGAAACCGAACGGCATGTTATTATTCTTAAAAAGCTTTATTGCGATATGGCTCAAGGAAATCACTTTTATAAAGCTTTGGCGAGGCAGGAATTTGTTGATGTATTAAAATCTTCATCTATACAAGTAAAAATAGCGCACCATATAGACTCCAACTTAAATATGACAATGTAGTTTGTGGGAATACTAGATTATGAAAAAATATCTTAAAATATATATACTTTTTGCCACTTTTGTCGTTGTGTCTTGGTTTACATTTCTTGGTTATACATACACAAATTTTATTCAAGTGGATCAGGTTATTATTGATGAAATGCGCAGTTATGCCAGGCATACAGGCGCACAGGTAAACGAGGTGTTTTCTTGGTTTGAAGAGAGTCAAAAAGTATTTGTACCCACAGCTGTAAGTGGCAATAAAAATCCTAATGCGCAAACAAGTATGGTGAGCACAAGTGGGCAAAGTTTTAGCATGCCTTTGCCCATTACTCTTGCCCGCAGGCTTGAAAGCAAAGTGAATAGCGGTGTGGACTTGCGTTTCGTGAGCAACACGCCCTTAAATAACGCAAATTTAGCAAATTCTAATGATAATCTGGGAATTATGCAGGTTGTCGATGCAGGCAGCGTTGATTTTTTTGAAAAAAACCCTGATACCAATATATACCATTATGTGCGGCCCATAGTTGCTACAAAGTCTTGTGTCAGTTGTCATGTCGGTATAGCTGAAAATGGACTCATCGGTGCTTTGGCCATAGATATTGACCCGCAAATATTTACTTCATCAGAACGATATAGCAGAAGAACTATCCGTTTAGTAAGTGTTATTGGTGGTGTTTTGGCTATGTTGTTATTGTATGTATTGTTGCTTGATATTTGGCGCAGGCAAAAAAACAAAGGGCATGACTTAGACCTTGCTCAAAATATGGCAACGGATATGAGCCAAGAAATTGAATTGGTTCTTGGTAATATGAACCTTTTGTTGAAAGAACTTAAGCAAGGCGGAGATAATCTCCAAATGACTTCGCTTGTACAAAATTTGCAAAATATAAATAGAGATTTGCTCGATACATCTTTTAAAATCCGCACAGGTGAAGGCGGTGGAAAATACCAAGAAGAAATATTTAATGTAGATGAACTTTTTGGGCAATGTGTGCAATTATTTTTGCCTCAATGTAATGAAAAGAAGATTCGCCTTTCCGTGGATATTTCTCCGTCGGTACCAACGCATTTATTGGGCGATGCCTATCATTTACGTCAATCCGTAAACCGCCTTATTGGGTTTTCTGCCATGTATACACAAAAAGGCAGTATACAAGTGCGTGTGCGTTCTGTCATGGACATGCCTTCACGGTTTTATGCAAAAGATTTAAATCATACGCCCATACATCTTGTTGTAGAAATAGAAGATACAAGTGTGGGCTATGTGGTAACAGACAAACAAAGTCTTTTGCAAAGTTTTTCAGAAAAAATGCGACAGAATAAACGATTAAAATCTCGCCCCATTATCAGTTTAACTCCGGTTAACGAAATTGCTGCGTTCATGGATGGCAAGGTTCATATGCTAAGCAATAGCAAGGAAGGAGCTTGCTTTAAGCTTGTGGGGCAAATGAAGTTAATTGATGATGCAGATGTAAAAATTACTCCAAAAAGCTCACTGCATATACAGAATAAACAAAAAGATATGCGCGCAGCACCCATTACTGCAGTAGCATCACAAAATGTAGCAAAAGAGCATAAACACGCAACCTTGCCCCAAGGTATGATTGATTCTGAAAAGCCTGTTTCTGTGATTATTGGCAATGGTGATATTTCTGCAATTCCAGAAAATATTCTTAAAGTGTATAAAGAATCAGGTGTTCATGTTACTCTTGTAGGGCAAGGCAATGATATATTAACAATGATAGATAATCCGGAACACGGTTATTCAGTAGTATTGTTGCGCTCACTTTCTGATATGGATACCAGTTTTTGCGCCACGCGTATACGGTATTTAGAACGCGAAAATGCCACACCGGTTGCCATAGTGATTATTGCTGAAGATATGATCCAAACAGATTTGGAAGTCATGCGCTTTTTTAATGTATCCACGGCTGATAATATACCAAGGGATCCGTATATGATTTTAAAAGTCATTCACCTTGCATTGTCTACTCGTAATAATAAGCTTTTTCAAGATGGAAAATTGTTGAGTCAAACAATTGTAGATACAAATACCACTAAACTCTTTGACGCACAAAAAGCTTTAGAAAATACCAAAAACGATAAAAAGCTTTTGCAGTCTATCTGTTCTATGTGGTTACGCTTTTATCCAAAACAAATGGAAAGATACAGATCTACGGTTTTGGAAGGAACATATGAACATAAATTGCGCTTACTACGCTCCATAAAAAATTCAGCCAGCACTGTTTCGTTGCCCATGCTTTGGGCAGAAGCCAATAGACTGGAAGAAAGACTTATAAAAGGGGAAAATGTGCGCTATGAAAAACTTATGCTCATTTATGAAAACACCTATG
>CAYJGS010000019.1:0-18865 GCA_964369505.1 uncultured Desulfovibrionaceae bacterium
TAAATTGCGCCTACTCTTGATTTATCGATCGTGCTGACGAAAGTCAGCACTCTGAAACCTCTGTATATTTTGAATATACAGAGGTTTTTTGCGTTCGTTTTATTATAATATGCTATTCGGCGGCCGCTTGGCGCATGCCAAGGGCTTCTTGCTCAATGCCGGCTTTTTCCGTTTCTGTAAGTTGTAATGCTTTGGCTAATCCGTCCAAATAACTGCGTTCCATATACGAATCTATGTCTATGGCCGCACAAGAAAGTCTATATAAATCGCGTGCTTCTTCTGCATTTTGTACCCTTGAGGCCAAGCCCACAGGGTCTACGGGTTTTTCTAATAAAGCGTCTAAAATTTCAACCATTTGCTGGCCGGGAAAAAGCACTTGCACGGCATTGTGTATAGTTACTTTTTCTGCATCATCAATATGCCCGTCGGCCCTTGCGGCATAGACCATGGCTTCCAAGAGTAATAAAGCAGCCGTGTCTGTGGGAGGCAATGGAGCAGGGGCTGTGTACGCAGTATTTGTATTCACTTGTGTTGTAGGGTTTTGCGTTTGTTGGCCATATGTTGCCCCTTGTGGAGTCTGTTGTGGAGTCTGTTGGGCTGCTTGAGCTTGTTTTTCGCTGGACCATTTTTGATAAAAATTCCATGCTAAAGTACCAACAGCTGCAGCGGCACCGCCTTTAAGAGCATTTTTAGCCATTTTTTTGGGTTTTTTGCTGCCAAAAAGGGCGCCCAGTAATCCACCCACAGCCGCTGAACCCAATAATCCGCCCACCCCTTGCAAGGGATTATTTTGCACAGATGTTCCTTTGCTTATGTTTCCCATGCCGCTGTTTATGCTGTCTCCTAACGATCCAAGTTTACTGCCAAAAGCTGCATTAAGAGAGGTGCCGATATCGTTTAAATTACCGCTTTTTACTGTATCAAAAATATTTTTCATGGAGTCTCCTTTGTGTATGATAGTTTATAATTCTATAGTGTATTGTGTGTGCCATAATACGCACTAAGTTAACTATTAACAAGAACGAAAATTCTGCACAATTATTTTTACCGTTTATAATCCATTTCATGTGCAACTTTAGCAATAAGGATGATGTGCACACTTTTTGCTTTGGCTGCATGCAAGGCCAGAGTAGCGTGGTGTAAGGTTGCGCCTGTGGTCATAACATCATCCACCAAAAGTATATGTTTATCTGTCACGTTAGCGTGTGCAAAAAAACTTTGAGCTGGATTTTTACGCCTTTTGTCTGCGCTCAAGGTTACTTGAGGCGGCCTGTACGAAGATCTTTCAAGGGCGTGTGTGTGTAGCGGTATAGCAAAATTTTTACTTAAAGGGCGGCACAGTTCAAGCATTTGATTAAAACCTTCTGCTCCAAGTCTTTTGGTATGCCGTGGCATGGGAATGAGCATTTGGCATAAGGCATCACTTTGTTTACACATTTGCGTATACGCTGTGGCAAGACAATGGGTAAATAGAGGAATGAGCGAAAAATCTGCATTGTATTTATATTGTAAAATTAGCTGCTTAAGGAGTTTGTCATATAAACCAAAATAACTGAGTGTATTCCACGCCGGCGGATTTTGTAAACAACGTAAGCAAAGAGGCTGTTTGTTCTCTTTTTGTATGTCGTACAGAATATGACCGCAAAGGAAACAACGCGTTACGTTTTCTGGTAAAAGAGCTTTGGTACATGCGGCGCATACATAGGCGTGTACGCATGTAGTCTCTTTTGCAATAAAGGGTTTATGGCAAGATGGGCAACGTTTTTCGCCAAAAATAGGGCTTTGCTGTAACGAGGCCTTTATGGCATTATAATATTTTTTAGTAGTGTTAAAAAATACGTGGTTCATGTTGCCCGAAGAATTTAGCATGGCGCTTGCAATTTTTTTTGACTTTGTGCTCCAAGTTCAAAAAACATGGCACAAGCTTTTGCATCATGGGCAAAGTCTTTCTTGCCGTCATAGCCAAGCATGGGATGTATTTCTTGGATGTTTCTGTGGAAAAGCTCAAAAAAATATTGCAATGTAAGAGTACTACCTGCAAAGAGCTTTTCTCCTTTTTTGCGCGCAGCCACAAAGCCCACGTGCACAGGCATAGTGGGCGCCTCAATGTTTCTTGTGTTTTCACGCTTGGCATATAAGCATTGAGCCCTGTCTATGAGCGCTTTGAGTAGGGTGGGTACATGATAGAAAAAAATGGGCACAGCCAAAAAAACAAGCTGTGCCTGCTGTATGTGAGTAAAAATATTTTGCACATCATCTTCTTGAGCAAATATGCATTGATGTTCAGGATGTGTGAAGCATGCGCCACAAGCTGTGCAGGGCGTGATATGGCTTTCGCGCAAATAGTGCACTGTTGCTGTGCCACCTTGGCTTTGTACACCTTTGGCAAAGCACTGCGCCATGTGATCGGAATTGCCATGGGCGCGGGGGCTGCATGCTAACACATAAACATCACTCATAATTATATTGAACAATAAGGGTTATGGGCTTTTTCTTGAGCTATACTGCTTTCAGGCCCGTGCCCAGGGTACACCATGGTATTATCTGGCAAGGTGAATAATTTATTTCGTATTGATTGTATGAGTACATTATGGTCACCACCCGGTAAATCAGAGCGCCCCACAGCACGGTAGAAGAGCGAATCTCCGGTAAATACTGAAGCAAGATCTGGAAAATACAAAGAAACTCCACCTGGAGTATGGCCTGGGGTGCTTATACAGGTAAAGTGCAAAGCCGTACTTTTGCTTGGAGCGTGTGGGCCTTCCATAAGGTTTTCTCCATCAAATTTTTTCACTGCCGGAAAGCCCCATATGCCTCCTTTACCCGATTCTGTGTCCAATAAAAAAGCGTCGTCCGTGGGGTAATATATGGGCGCATTGGTGGCTTCGTGTAAATCTGCTACACCATAAAGGTGGTCAAAATGCAAATGCGTTAGATATATACCACAGAGTTTAAGGGAATTTTTTTGTAAAAATTGTACAACAGATGCAGGATTACCGCCGGGATCAATGGCTAAGGCTTCACCTTCATTGTAGATGAGATAACAATTAGTTTCCAATGGACCAAGATTGAATATTTCAACAGACATAAAAAATCCTTTCATTAACATGGTTATTTTGTGTAAATGTTTTCTACCATTTTTCTTGTTGTGATGCAAAATGTATTTTGTTAGTATGAATTGGTATTTCTTGTGCTTGGACAAACATCAAATTTGATTGTTGCAGACTTTTTCAGGCAAAAATCACGTAAACGTAAAAAAATTAGGACATGTTATGAAAGCTTTTATATGCCTTCTTTGTCTTATGTTGTGTGCTTGTGCTGGCAATAATACTAACTCTCGAACCGAGACGAAAATATTGCAAACACAAGGTTTTAAGCAGTTATACTTTCCCACAAGCACTTTTACTCTTTTTGCTTTGTTGCGTCCGGCAAAAATGGGTAATACGACTATGCATGTGTATATAGAGGGTGATGGTAAGGCTTGGATTACCAGATCTAAACCGTCCAATGACCCCACCCCCATAGAACCAACACTTTTAGAAGTGGCTCAAAACGATAACAGTGCTGCAAGTATTTTATATCTTGCAAGGCCAGGACAATATGTGCAAGGTAGCAATGCTCGCATGAGTTATCAAAAGTATTGGACATCTCACCGTTTAGCACCGGAAGTTATTGATTCTTTAAACGAGGCTATTGATATGGCTAAAAAACAAAGCGGTGCACAAGATGTTGTACTTGTGGGCTATTCCGGCGGTGGAGCAGCAGCTGTACTTTTGGCTGCAAAGCGTAATGATGTACGGTTTTTAGGCACTCTTGCTGCCAATCTTGATATAGACGCTTGGACAAAATACCATAAGGTATCACCTTTGTCCGGTTCGCAAAACCCCATTCATTTTGCCAGTAAAGTAAAACATATACCACAAAGGCACATGAGTAGCTCTGGGGATAGCATTGTGCCCCCTGCCATAAGTCTTGAATTTTGCAAAAGAATACACCAATTAGACAGTTGTGAACAAGTTTCTGGAGTAAGTCATACGGGAAATTGGGAAAGCGTTTGGGATTATAAATATTATTAAAATACCGCCTGATAGGAGCATATTATGGATTACATGCCTAAGCTTCACGTGGACGATACATATGATGCAGAATTAATAGCCCATACACACCCAAAAGATTGGGTAAATCCTGAGCCGCAGCCTTGCTATAATATGGTGGCAGTGGGTGGGGGAACAGCCGGCCTTATCACCGCCATATTAGTGGCTTCGCTGGGGGGAAAGGTGGCTCTTGTGGAAAGAGCTTATATGGGTGGAGATTGCTTGGTAACAGGTTGTGTTCCTTCTAAAAGTCTTATAAGACCTGCCCGTTTAGCCCATGAAATGCGCCACGCTGCTCATTTTGGCTTTTCAGAAAAATCAACTGATCCTCAAGATTTTCCTCAAATAATGCAACGCTTGCGCCGCATCCGTGCGCAGATCAGTGTGCATGATTCTGCAGCACGTTATACTTCCTTGGGTGTAGATGTGTTTTTGGGGCAAGGAGTATTTACCGGCCCTAATACCCTTGAAGTAGACGGTAAAACGCTGCATTTTCGAAAGGCCGCCATTTGTAGCGGAGCACGTGCCCTGCATCCTGATATTGAAGGCCTTGATAAAGTTGGTTTTTTAACCAATGAATCTGTATTTAATCTTACAGAATTGCCAAAGAAACTCTTGGTTGTTGGTGGTGGCCCCATCGGTTGTGAATTGGCGCAAGCCTTTCGGCGCTTGGGTGCAGAAGTAACCATTATTCAAAACAGCCGTTTTTTGCCTCATGAAGATCCCGAAGCTTCGGCACTTTTGGCCGAAGTTTTTGCCGAAGAAGGTATTCAAGTGCTATTGCATGCCAAAATACTTAAAGCAGAACAAGGTGCAGATGGGCAAAAAAAACTTATTATTATGCAAGATAATAAAGAAATTTCTGTGAGTGGCGACGCAATTCTTATGGGTGCCGGACGTATACCCAATGTGGAAGGCATGGGGCTTGAAAAAGCGCAAGTGGCGTATACTCCGCGCGGTATTCAAGTGGATGATTTTTTGCGCACAAGTAATCCTCATATTTATGCTGTGGGGGATTGTTGCATGGCTTGGAAATTCACCCACGCAGCAGAAGCTGCGGCACAGATTGTGGTGCAAAATGCACTGTTTAAGGGGCGAAAACGTTTAAGCTCGCTTATTATGCCCTGGTGTACGTATACAGATCCTGAAATAGCGCACGTGGGCATGTATGCTAAGGATGCCGAAGCCAAAGGTATTGCGGTGGACTTTTTTACCTTTAATATGGAAGACGTAGACAGGGCCATTGCTGATGGCGAAACCCGCGGTTTTGTAAAAATTATGGTTAAAAAAGGTACGGATACTATTTTAGGAGCTACGGTTGTTTCTAGCCATGCCGGTGAAATGATAAGTGAAATAACAACAGCCATGGTGGCAAAGGCCGGACTTAATACTTTAAGTAAAGTGATTCATCCCTATCCCACACAAGCCAGCGCCTTAAAAGAGTGGCCGGGTTATACAAAAAATCCACACTCACACCCTTGGTAGCAAAAATTTTGCGCTGGTGGTTACAAAGGCAATTATAATAATGCACACTGGCCTTATTATACTTTTCACGCGTTTTCCTGTGGCCGGAAAAGTAAAAACGCGCCTTATACCAAGCTTAGGTGCCGAAGGCGCAAAAATGTTGCACGCGCAAATGGCAGAACACGCTTTTGCCATGGCTCTTGCCACAGGGTATGATGTGCAAGTGCACTATGCTGAAAGTTCTGAAAAAGACATGCGGCATTGGCTTGACCCTCAAGGTATACACGCAAGAGTGAATTATGTTGCCCAAATACCCCATGAAGATTTGGGGCAACGCATGGCCTTTGCCTTTGATGCTGCCTTTGCAAATGGCTATAAAAAAGTGCTTCTCATGGGCAGCGATTGTCCAAGAAATAGTACAGAAAACATACAAAATGCGTTTCAATGGCTTGATGATGTGCCTTGTGTGTTTGGGCCCGCTGTAGATGGTGGTTATTATCTTGTGGGTCTACATAAGATGCGTCAGGATATTTTTATGGATATTGCTTGGAGTACCGACAAGGTTCTTGCGCAGACATTGGCCAAAGTAGATTCGTATGCCTTGGTGGATACATTGTCAGATGTGGATATGCCACAAGATATACCGCAAAAAATTTCTGTGATAATCCCTGCACTTAATGAAGAAAAGACCATTGCAAAAACCATTGCTGCGGCACAAAAATCTTTTTTGGCAGAAATTATTGTGGTGGACGGCGGCAGTGAAGACGCTACTTGTGCTGTGGCTACACAAGCAGGATCTACTGTATATACCCTTAAAGACGAAAGCGAAGAAATTAAAGCTAGCCGTGCTACACAAATGAATGTAGGTGCAAAAAAAGCTCGAGGGGATATTTTACTTTTTTTGCATGCCGATACCTTGTTGCCGTCTGGATGGGATTTTGCTGTGCGCCATTGCTTGCAAGACAAAAATGTGAGCCTTGGTTGTTTTGCTTTTGCTTTAGATGGCGACTTTACAGGTAAAAAACTTGTGGAATGGGGCACAAATATGCGCACCAAATACGCGCATTTACCCTATGGAGACCAGGGGATTTTTATGCGTAGCGAAGATTTTGCAAACATTGGTACGTATAAAAACATACCCATTTTAGAAGATGTATACTTAGTTAAAGCTGCCAAAAAACTGGGGCGTATTCAAAGCCTGTCCCTGCCACTTGTGACTTCTGCTAGGCGATGGATAAAACACGGTGCGCTGCGGGTTACCTATTATAATCAATTGGTATTTATTGCCATAAGCCTTGGTGCAGATGTTCATGCTGTGCGCCGAGCGTATAGAAGTGGTAAAAATCCTCTTTTGTGTCTTTTTACAAAAAATTAAAAATACGCTTCCGCATCTTTTTTGACTTGCTTAGCAAGTTTTTTGGCCACCAAAGTACAGGCCAGAGCATTGGGGTGCAGATCTAAAGGGATTTGATATTTTTCGGGGGTTTCGTCTATTCCGGGTAGCCACGGACTTATATCCACAAAGGGTATATCCTTGGGCAGTGTTTGCAATGCATCTACTGAATTAGGTGGCCAGGCCAGCACTGTAAAATGGCTATTTACATTGATTTTATGTAAATTTTCGGCGGAAGCTATAATAATGGCGCGCATTAAATCATATTTAGCTTCTTGACTTTGTATGGGCATAAGTCTGTTGATTATTTCACGTTTATGAAAACGGAACGTAAGGCTTTTGTCCAGCCAATATTCCATTTTTCCTTCAAAAAATAAGGGCGGGTTATGGGCAAAGGAGCCGCTGCGCACGGCTTTGTTGTTTTGTAAGAGATAACGTGGGCCTTGGGAATCCCAAGGAGAAGCTCCTGTTATACGGTTTTGGTGACCATAAATATTGGTATAGTACGCAAGAACTTTGTCATAAGATGCAAGTTCCGGTATGCCGGCTTCTAAAATGGCGAGCATTTGATGGGGACCATAGCCTGAAAGGCCAAAGTTGAAAACCTGATAGTCTTCTCCCAGTGCTTCACCCAATTGCCAAGCAAAGGTTTCTTTATCGTTAAGCCCTTCGCCAAAGGTAAAGGAGCAGCCAAGCAAAACAATGGCTGTTTTTGCGTGAGGAGCCTTGGGGGTGATGCGTCTGCCTTTATCATCAATGGTATATGTAACATTATAGGCTTCTATATCTTTGTGCTTGCCTATGGAATTAAAACTTATATTGGGATTTGCTGCATAGCCTAGATTATCGTCGGTAATAATGAGTTGTTTGTCATTCACTCCACCATGTTGGGTTGAGCTTACAGGAAAAATAATGTGTAAAATATAGTGGTACCCTTCCACTAAAGTGAGAGGAAGGCTTAAGGAAAAAATACAAATAAAGGCATATTTAAGCCATGTTTTTTTCACTGTTGCGCACAGTGTCATAAATAGTATTGTGACAAAAAATCCTATAGCAAGGACTTGCGATGCAAAAGGCGGAATTAAAAACAGGATCACAAGGGCTATACTTGCTATAATTATGAGGGTTTTTGCCATAATATTTTCCACATGTTATATATTTTTTAGATAAAGAGATAGATTTGAGATGGGGGAAAGTCTTTTGTTTTTACAAAAGTTTTCCCCCAGAAGTTTATATTGCTAGTTTATGGAAAGTGTTTATTTCTTTTTTAACCAAGGCATCATTTCGCGCAAGCGTCCGCCCACTTCTTCAATGCTGTGTTCAGATTCTAAGCGGCGAGTAGATTTAAACATGGGATAACCCGCACGGGCTTCAAGGATGAAGTCACGAGCAAAACGGCCTGTTTGGATATCTGTCAAAACGCGTTTCATTTCTTTTTTGGTTTCTTCGGTGATAATGCGTGGGCCTGTGACATAATCGCCGTATTCAGCTGTGTCGCTGATGGAATAGCGCATGCGGGCAAGGCCACCTTCGTAGATAAGGTCTACGATGAGCTTTACTTCGTGCAAGCATTCAAAATAAGCCATTTCTGGTTGATAACCAGCTTCCACAAGGGTTTCATAACCGGCCTTTACAAGAGCAGCAAGACCGCCGCAAAGAACAGCTTGTTCGCCAAAAAGGTCTGTTTCTGTTTCTTCGCGGAATGTGGTTTCAATAACACCGGAGCGAGCACCACCTACGCCAACGGCATAGGCTAAGGCTTTTTGCAAGGAAGTACCGGTAGCATCTTGGTGAATAGCTACAAGGCAAGGCACACCGCCGCCTTCGGTGAAGGTACGGCGCACAAGGTGACCTGGGCCTTTGGGAGCTATGAGGAAAACGTCAACGTCTTTAGGTGGTTCGATTTGACCAAAGTGGATGTTAAAGCCGTGGGCAAAAAGTAAGGATTTACCAGCGGTTAAGTGGGGTTTAATTTCTTCGTTATATACAGCGCCTTGCACTTGGTCTGGCAATAAAATCATAATAAAATCAGCTTGTTTAGCTGCTTCTGCGGCAGATACAGGTTCAAAGCCGTGCTCTTTGGCAAGGTCGTAATTGGCACCGCCAGGACGCTGGCCAACAACAACATTAATACCAGAGTCACGCAAGTTTTGTGCGTGGGCATGGCCTTGGCTGCCGTATCCGATGATGGCTATGGTTTTATCCTTTAAAAGGGTGATATCTGCGTCCTTTTCATAATAAACTTTCATGCTGATCCTCTAATTTTTACGTGCTAAAAGGTTACATTAGACCACCATACAGTATGCAGGCTGTATAAGAGGTTAAAAACAAAAAACAAAGCATTATTCTGGTTGCATGGAACGGCGCATGGAAACAGTGCCGGTTCTTGCAATTTCTTTAATGCCAAATCGTTGGAAAAGATTAATAATGGCAGCAAGTTTTTCTTGATTGCCGGTGGCTTCAATGGTCATTTCGCTGTGTCCTACATCCATAACTCGACAGCGAAAAATTTCTACTGTGCGCAAAATTTCACCTCGGTTGGCTCCTTCAGCGTGCACTTTAATAAGCATCATTTCGCGTCCTACAGCGCAATGATCTGTAAAGTCAACAACTTTGATGACATTAATAATTTTATGTAATTGTTTTGTTATCTGTTCGATAATTTTTTCGTCACCAGAAGTGGTTATGGTCATATGTGAAACGCCTTGCTCAAGAGTTGGCGCCACATTTAAAGATTCAATATTAAATCCTCGACCACTAAAAAGACCGGCCACACGGGATAAAACGCCAGGCTCATTCTCAACTAAGACAGAAAGTACGTGTTTCATGTTTTTGACTCCTACACCAGAAGCATTTCGTTTAAAGCAGCTCCTGCCGGAACCATGGGATAAACATTTTCTTCAGGTTCTACCGTCACGTCAATAATGGCAGTATTTGGTGAAGAAAGAGCTTTTTCTAATATAGCATCCATATCTGAAGCTTTAGTTATGCGGTATCCTTCAGCTCCATAGGCTTCGGCAAGCTTAACAAAATCAGGCTGTGCTTCCATATTGGTAAAGCTATAATTTCTTTTATAGAAAAGCTCTTGCCACTGGCGAACCATGCCAAGATTGCGGTTGTTGAGGATGAGTATTTTTACAGGCAATTTATTTTCTACAGCCGTGGCCATTTCTTGTATATTCATTTGAATGGAGCCATCGCCTGCCACATTAACTACTAAAGTATCGGGAAAGGCAAATTGAGCACCAATGGCAGCTGGGAAACCATAACCCATGGTACCTAGCCCACCAGAAGTGAGTAAGGTGCGTGGCTTATCAAATGTGTAAAATTGTGCTGTCCACATTTGATTTTGCCCTACCTCTGTGGCAATGATAGCTTCGCCCTTGCTTATGCGGTATAAAGCTTCGATAACAGCTTGGGGTTTTATGTGTTCGCTATTGCTGCCATAACTGAAGGGGCGTTGTGTTTTCCACGTGTTTAGCTGTTCAAGCCAAGGTTCATGCGCGCTTTTCCAGTCTTTATCATCTTTACGATTTCTGGCAATTTCAAGCATGCCTTCTAAAGCATTGAGGCAATCGCCAACTACAGGCACATCTACTTTAACATTTTTTCTGATACTTGTGGGATCTATGTCGATATGGACAATACGCGCCTTTGGTGCAAAATCGGCAATGCGCCCTGTAACACGGTCGTCAAATCTTGCTCCCACAGCCACAAGCACATCGGCATTGTTTATGGCCATATTAGAAGCATAACAACCGTGCATACCTACCATGCCAAGCCACAATGGAGATTTTCCGGGAAAACCGCCAAGCCCCATAAGTGTGCCGGTTACAGGAATATGCAGCTCTTCTGCCAAAGTTTGTAGGGCAGGGCCTGCATTGGATGTGATAACACCACCCCCCACCAAGAGTAAGGGATTTTTTGCGCCAATGAGTGCGTCAACAGCTTTACGTAGTTGATTCAAATTGGGTCTGTAGGTGGGGTTATAGCTGCGCATGCGCACATCTTCTGGCCAAGTAAATTCTGTGGTGGCTTGGCTTATGTCTTTTGGTACATCCACAAGCACAGGACCAGGGCGCCCGGAACGAGCAATATAAAAAGCTTTGCGTAAAACGCTTGCTAAACTTTTAATATCTTTGACCAAGAAATTATGCTTGGTACAAGGTCTTGTAATGCCAACAATATCAACTTCTTGAAATGCGTCGTTGCCGATGAGAGGTGTGTTTACTTGTCCTGTGATAATAACCAAGGGGATAGAATCACAATAGGCAGTAGCTATACCCGTTACCGTATTGGTAGCGCCTGGCCCAGAAGTAACAAGGCAGGTACCAACTTTTCCGGAAGCACGGGCATAGCCGTCTGCTGCGTGCACAGCAGCCTGCTCGTGGCGTACAAGGACGTGACGAATTTCATTATGGCGTGTTACTTCATCGTACAAATCAATGACAGCACCGCCTGGATATCCAAAAACTGTGTCAACACCTTCACGCTTTAAGGTTTCGAACAGAATCTGTGCACCAGTCATTAACATTCTTTAGCTCTCCTGCTTATATTGATCAAGTAAATTAACAAGGCTAGTTTTGCCTTCAAGTTTTTGCTTTTTTAATTGTTTTAATGTTTGCTCTTCCGTTGGAGTGCGGAAGGGTTTACCTTCAAGTTTTGTTACTTGCTTTGAATACAAAAGGTGATCATCCCAAAGTTCTTTGAGTTCGGGATTACTTTCAGCAAGTTTTTCAATAAGTTCTCTGTCGTGTTGTTCCATGATGCATTCTCCTTCGTTAGATGTTAAAAAATACCTTAATCAAAAAGGTTTATAGTGTCATTGCAAATTGTAACATGGACTGCACAACTACCCTGTTTAACAACTCAATACAGATAAGTACAATTATTGGAGAGAAATCTATGCCACTTGTATACGTAAATGGCAACAGTTTTCGTATCCTATAATACACCGGTTCTGTAAGGGTGCGCAAGGTGCGCACAATGGGGTTATATGGGTCAGGGCGCACCCATGAAAGGACAGCAGAAATAACCACCACCCAAAAATATACATTGAGTAAGCCACCAAGTATATAGGCTATGGCGCTTACTACATTGGATAAAACAAACATATGATACCTCGTGTCATTGTGTCATTATTTTAAAGTCTTGAAATTTTTTGTATAATTTAAACCGCAGGGTTCCTTTTAGGAAATAATACGCTTTTCTATGCAATCTTGCAATGCTTTAAAATGGCTTAAAGCAATGGCAGCTTCAAGATTTTTATTGCCATAGGCTGCAAAGCTCACCTGTGCTCCTTTGGCCGCTTCGGCGTCACTTAAGCTATCCCCCACAAATATTAAATTTTCTTTAGGCATACCCCATTGTTCAATTATATAAAAAATACCGTCAGGTGCAGGTTTTGGCTTTGCAAGTGCTGCCGTCACAACAGGATCAAAAAAACCGTGCAAATGAAAAGTATCAAGTACGATGGGCATGCCGTTCATGCGGTTAGTATGTATGGCCATACGGATATTTTGTGATTGTGCCCAAAGAATAAAATCCATAAAACCTTCTTCAAGGGTTACAAGGGGCATAATATCACGATAGTAATTTACGACTTTTCCTTGTATTTCTTGTATTTTATGGTGCAATTCTTCAGGCACAAGATAAGCAAAGACTTGCTTCACTGTGGCCATATGGGCAAAAGTGCTTTGTTCTTCTGTCATGGGCGGTAATCCCAAAGCTGCAAGTATTTTATTGTAATAACAGGTATTGGCTTCACGTGAATTTAAAATTACACCATCGCAATCAAAAATAATGCCCTCTACTTTTGCGGGTAAAAGTGTGTGCGGCGATTTTGACATTATATATCTCCCTTAAATATGCAGTGCAGTTCTTTGTTTAGCCAAGGTTCATCTGCGCTTGATTTACATTGCAAAAGGCTTGCAACCGTAAGAGTAGTTTCATGCCATCCATTGTCAATATTGTGCAGGTCAAATTTTTCTTTGGTATCAGAACTTAAAGGAATGTGGTGTTCTTGTTCTTGGATGGCAGAAGCCATTTCTTTGGAGTTTATAATAATACTTGTCTTTTGTGGTAAGAAAAGAGCCGCATTTTCAAGGACAATTTTCCAAGAAGGAAGGGGGGCGTCGGTGGCGGCTAAAGCTTTTTCAATATTTTCAAGACCACTTAATGCGGTATCTTTTTCTACGTGCAAAGCAGCCATTAACGAAGAAGCGTTTTTTGTATATTCTTCACTCAAGTCGTGTACTTCTTTGTAGCGTTCTTCTAAAAGCCAAGCCCATAATAAAAATTTTTGCCCTGAATAGAGCATATGTTTTTTGGGTGTATTGTGAGGTTGCGGAAGTTTTCCAAGGTCAATAAAATCTTGTAGAGCTTCTTGTTCTTCCATATCTTTTGCTTTGGCCTTTGGCCTATCCATAACAATAAGAGCTTGTAAAGGAACCCCAGAAAGTGCAGCTTCGCTCATCATGGTGAGTTCTTGTAAAAAATCTTGCGCTTGTTTAGGGCTTAAGGGGTAGTCATGCGTTTGCCAATACCCTTGTTCTATGTGGGGTAGCCCTGGCCATAGATGCTGTAAGTGTGGTATATTGTGTGGTAAGATTGTACTTAGCTCTTTGTGGAGCAAAGGCAGGGTAAATAGGGGGCTTTCAGGCATGTAGCATATCTCCTTAATTATTGGCCACTGTAAATGATTTTATTGAAGCTTTTTAAAGTTCATTATGGAAGGCATGGTTGCATTGTACGCGTAGTTTATGGAAGAATCAATGCGCAAGCTCGGCATAAATACATTTTAAGTAAGGATACATGAGTAGATTTTTTTTAAGTTTTAGTATAGTTTTGAGTCTAGCAGCTTGACCTTATGCCTTCTGCTGCGTATAGTTACTTAAAATAGTGGAGGAAATATGTTTGGCATTGGGACTCAGGAAATTTTAGTACTGCTTGTAATAGCACTTGTTGTTTTCGGCGCTAATAAACTACCAGAAATTGGTAGCGGACTTGGTAAAGCCATTAGAAATTTTAAACGTTCTTCCATCGAACCTGATGAAGTGGATATTACGCCCAAAGACAGTTCTTCGGATAAAAATTCTAAATAAATATTTTTTGCAACCATAAGGAGTGAGCATGTTAGCCGAACAAATATCTGTTTTTTTAGAAAATAAGGCCGGACGCTTAGCCGAGGTTACACGTACTTTAAGTGAAGCTGGTATTAGCATTCGTGCTTTGTCCTTAGCCGATACTTCTGATTTTGGTATTTTGCGTATAATTGTTGCAGACCATGAGTCTGCAAAAAAAGTTCTTCGAGATAAGGGGTTTACCACTGGGCGCACCACTGTTGTTGCTGTGGAGGTGGAAGATAAGCCGGGTGGCTTGCACCATATCTTGGAATTACTTGCTGAGCATACCATTAATGTGGAATATATGTATGCCTATGTACAGCGTGATACCCCAAATGCCACCATGATTTTCCGTTTTGATAAAGCAGAAAAAGCCATAGAAATTTTGACAGATAATAATATACCCATAGTTTCTGCTGAAAGATTATACTCGTAATGTACCTTTATTTATAGTAATTGTGTTTACTAGATATTAGGTTTAGCACTGCTACGTTTTTTGTTGGAGGTTTTATGACACAATGCGCTCAAGATATTATGACAAAAAATCCCATGACGGTAACTCCAGACACTTTGCTGTCTGATGCAGTGAAAATATTATTGGAAAAACGGTTTAACGGCTTGCCTGTAGTAAATCACGAAGGGCGATTACTAGGTATTATTTGCCAGAGCGATCTTGTTTCGCAACACAAAAAAATTTCCCTCCCTTCATATTTTTTCTTTATGGATTCAGCTATCCCTATGCAATCTTTTGATAGTTTTGATAAAGATTTCAAACGTATGGCTGCAGTTACTGTGGGGGAACTTATGACGGAAAACCCTTATAGTATTAATCCTGCTACCACATTAGACGAAATTGCTGCTCTTATGGTAGATGATAAATATTATACCCTTCCTGTGGTGGACGAGGGCATTTTGGTTGGTATAGTAGGTAAGGAAGATATATTGCGTTTAATGGCTTCACAAATGTAATGTATTTATTTTTTTGATTTTTTTTGATTTTTTTTCACTTGCATACTTTGTGTTTAGTGTGTAAGCTGTTGGGCATATGATTAGTATATAGAAGTGCTATGGCGATGTTCGCTTGAAGTACCTATAAGAATTCAATTGATCATGTTATATACTCTGGAGG
The DNA here is from genome assembly GCA_964369505.1 of uncultured Desulfovibrionaceae bacterium. Classification (GTDB taxonomy): domain Bacteria; phylum Desulfobacterota; class Desulfovibrionia; order Desulfovibrionales; family Desulfovibrionaceae; genus CAYJAD01. The sequence continues at coordinate 15,205 of CAYJGS010000019.1, forward strand.
AAGAATGTCTCAGGAAATACTCAATTGGCAAGATGGTGTTGCCCGTGTAGTAAATAATCGTGGTTTATATGCAAAACTCTTGATTCGTTTTGCCGACAGTTTGGGCGATGCTCCAGAAAAACTTGCTGCAGCTATAACTGCAGGAGATATGGATGACGCACAAATGCAAGCGCACACCATTAAAGGCACTGCCGCAAATCTTGGCGCAGAAGCTTTGGCTGAAGCTGGCAGGGTAATGGAAGCTGCTTTGAAAGATGGTGCGGGTGTTGAGCCGGCACTTGAAGAACTTAAAAAATCTATTGATGCTACAGTTGCAGTTATGCGTGCTTTTGAAGCATAAAAAAAATATCAAAAAAAAGCCCATCATGATGCATGATGGGCTTTTTTTTTGCTTAAATTTTAGATAATTAGTTGAGCCTGAAAAACTGTGCAACCATGTATAATTGCGGATGTAAAACATAAAAGCGGCTACAGAAAAAATGCCAGAAACCAAGCATGTAATGCGACTTTCGGGCATTTTTACGGCATTAACACACTTGTTTTTCAAGGCTCGACTAAGGAAATTTTTCTGTAAGAAAAATTTCGCGCCACGTAAAATAAGCCAGAATTTACTTCTGGCGTCCCCTATAGGGGGATTTGGAGTGAGCGTGCCTTTAGAAAAATGCATTGAAAATGCGTTTTTCATGTTCGACTAATTAGTGTGTTTTTTAGTGTTAACTATTTACTTTTTACTTATGCTTTGTAAAATTCTTACCGTATAGTTGCTGGGCAAATACGGCGCTATTACTTCTTGTACTTCTTTTACACCTTGAATTTTCACCAAATTATTAAGTCCGGCTGAAGCTGCATATAAGGCCGCATTCTGGAACATAGCACCAGCAGACATTTCTACATATGGAGCGTCTTCTGCTGCAATAATAAGGGTTAAACTGCCTTTTAGTGTATTGTCCATATCTTGGTCAAAAATTCTGTGTAGAGCATGAGATTCGGCATTATAAATCCAAAAAGCTTTTTGCATGTATACATATACATTAAGATTTTGTTTATTATGCGCTGTAGGAACGGTGCGTTTTCCATCTTCGCGGTTAATACCATAAGTTGCCCAAAGTAAGTCAGAAAGTTCTTCTCTGCTTAAAGGTGTATCGCTAAAAACGCGAGATACTTGGCGTTTGTTAAGGCATTGCATAAGAGCTTTGCCGCCTTCTTTATTGGGAGTTGGCAGGCTTATCAAGCGCTCATCTTCAGCCTCTGTTTCTTGTGCAAAACTCATGCTTGCCAAACCAAGGCAAAGTATGAGTGTTAATGCAATGTACGAAATGTTTTTTTTTAACATATATTCTCCTTATTTTTGGGGTGCTGATAGGTTGTAGCGGCTTACAATGGGTATAGACCAATCTCGGCCAAAAGCGGAACTTGTGACTCTTAAAGCCATGGGGGCTTGCTTTCTTTTAAATTCTGCCTTGCAAATACGTTGGAATATTTCGTGGCGCTCACTCTGTTTAGTTGTGGAAAGTTCTTCTTGCCCCGTTACATTTTGTGCAATGGGGGAAACACCCAAAATGTCTTCGATAATGGGATCAAGCACAGCGTATGGCGGCATAGCGTCGCTGTCTAATTGGTTGGGATGTAATTCTGCCGTTGGGGGGCGGTTGATAATTTCTTGGGGGACAGCTTTTTTTGCATGCGTTTTATTATACCAAGTGGCTATAGTATATAAAAATGTTTTAGGTACATCTCCAATAACATTTATGGCGCCGATGGCATCACCATACATGGTGCTATACCCCATAGCAGCTTCGGATTTATTGCCTGTGCCGAGCACTAAACTTTGTGTGCGGTTGGCCAAAGACATGAGCAAAGTACCACGAATGCGCGCTTGAATATTATCAAAAGTTACGTCATTTTCAGGTGTTGGTATCTGTTCAAAGAAAGGGTTTAAGCTTTGTTCAAATGTTTGCATAAGCGGTGCAATGGGTATTACATGTAAGGAAATTTGAAGGCTTTTGGCTAAATTTTTGGCATATACTTCTGATTCGTGCGAAGTGTGTGGCGAAGGCATAAAAACACCTTGCACATGTTGTTTGCCAAGGGCTTCCACTGCAATGGCTGCCACCATAGCCGAATCAAGGCCGCCGGAAAGCCCTATAGTAACTCTTTTGGCACCGCATTTTTGCACATAATCTCGTGTGCCCAAAACAAGAGCATGCCAGCACTCTTCTTCTACACAAGAAAATAATTTAGCAGAAGTTTCGCCACCAACAGCTGTATCTATCGTCAATAAATCTTCTTCAAAGGGTAGGGCACGAGCTAGCAAATTGCCTGTGGGCGAAAAAACAAGGCTTTGGCCGGCATAAATAGTTGAGTCATAACCGCCAACAATATTAACAGAAAATAAGTGAATATGATTGCGTGCCGCCACGTGCGAAAGCAGGCGTTCATGGAGAGCTTGTCTGTGCATAGCATAAGGGTGTTGCGTCATGTGCACAATGCCATCAATACCGCGCCCTATAAGTTCTGCCAAGGGGCTATAGCCATGATTTTGTTTATCTTGCCAAAAAGAATCTTCGTCACACAGCACAATGCCAAGGCGCCAACCAGCAACGGTAATGAGCCCACAAGAAATGTGTCTTTCAAAATATTGCTGTTCACGCCCCTTGGAAGAAGGATTATATACTTTGCCAGATACCACAGAAAATGTACCGTTTTGGATGAGTACTGCTGCATTGGTATATAATTTATTTTCTTGGTGCGCATGCGCCACAGGTGCACCAAGAAGGACGGCTGGGCCTTTTTTTAGTTTAGCTGCCATTTGTTGTAAAGCATTGTGGCATGAGTCAATAAATCCTTCAGAATAAAGCATATCTTGCGGAGCCACGCCACAAAGAGCCAATTCTGGCGTTATGCAAAGCGAAGCTCCATCTGCGGCAGCTTTTTCTGCAGCACGCAAAATTTTTTGCATATTACCAGCAATGTCTCCTGTGAGCACATTTATTTGTAAAAGTGATATCTTCATGGGGGGGAACCATCCTTTTTCTTATACGCTGCACGGGGCTAAAGATCTTTTATTACCTAAAAAGTCCATAAAATCCTGTAATATTTTTTCATGGTCAAAAACTAACTTTGGTAGCGCTGTTAAAGGAAAAATTTCTGCCTTAGCGGCATCATCTCCCGCACAAAGTTCTTCTATATTCAAAGCTTTTGCCACATAAACAATGCTTAAAGTATGAAAGCGTGGATCGCGTTTGGGATCTGAATACACGCCTAAAATACCTTGAAGCTCTACTCGAAGGCCCGTTTCTTCAAGCATTTCGCGAATAGCTGCATGGGGAACACTTTCGCCTGCATCTATAAAGCCTCCGGGTATGGCATAACCATAGGGCGGATTGGCCCGTTTAATGAGCACCACGCCATTTTTTGTGGCATCATAAATAATCACATCGGTGGTGGGGGCCGGATTACGGTATTTTTCTACTGAGGCTCCGCATTTTGGGCAAGTTAAAAAAGAATTCATAAACGTAGCTATAGCTCCATAGTATAGTAATAGCAAGAAATAGTTGATGTTATGTATAACTTATTTCATGCATACAATGTTAAAGTGCTTCTTTAAGGATGCACTGATTAATTCCAATAACAGAATTAATCAGAAAGGCACACTGCCTTC
>CAYJGS010000020.1:0-2929 GCA_964369505.1 uncultured Desulfovibrionaceae bacterium
ATCGTGCTGACTTTGTCAGCACTCAGACATTTACTGTGTAAATGCCCTATCTTCCGCACGCAAAGCTGCATCTTCTTGCCCCATGGCGCGTAAGGCAAAAGCCAAAATTTTCCACGTGGGCGCATGATTGGGGCGCAAACCAAGGCTTTTGCGTGCTAACATTTCAGACATGGCAGGATCTTCACCGCTTTGCAAATAAATATCTGCCAACAGTGATAGAGCCGACGCGTCTTGAGGGTTACGCAAAAGCGCTTCGTGCAGTAACTCACGAGCCTCAGCACCCTTGCGTTGTTTTAAAGCCACTTTTGCCAGGTGACGCCTAGCCATGCCGCCATAGCCTTTGTTTGTATCTTCAAGCTTTGCCCCTACAGTATAATATTGTCTGGCTTGAGTATAGCGCTTGCCTTCTTCTGCCAATTGCCCCAATCGTATGTGCGCAAAATAATGTTCAGTATCAGCCTCTATGCACTGGCGGAAATACCGCGCCGCACTGCGGTTTTCTGCAAGGCCTTGGCACACGGTGCCAAGATTATACAATGTGGCCGCAAATTCACTGTTGTTTTGTTCACTGGGCGGTGTTTTTTTCCAAAGCTTCAAAGCTTCTTTAAAATAATTTTTTGCTTCATGAGGGCGAGAAAGTGCCGCCATGCACACACCCAAAGAATTCCAAGCCATGGCATTGGTAGCGTCTGCCAAAAGCGACAATTTATATTCTTCCACAGCACCAAAAACATGCCCGCGACTGTAGTGCTGATCTGCACTGATGTTTAATGCCAAAGCCCCCATAAGTCCCACTTGTGGTTTTGGCAAAAGCAAAGCCAATTCAAGCGCTTTGCGGCAGTGGTCTAATATATCATGCTTACCGCTTTGCAAAAAGGGATACGAAGCAAGCCCCACGGCCAAAGACATTTTTACCTTTTCTGCTTTTTCCACAAGATATACATATTTTTCGTGCAATTCTTTGGCCGATTGGGCGCTGTGGAAAAACACAAGGCTTGATTCACCATAGCGCCCACACAAAGTGGGTATGTATTTTTGACTTGAATCATATAAATTTTCTAAACAAAGCTCTGCCACTTTATCCATGGCAAAATGTGTACTTTCCGAAGCCGCGTCCATGGCTTCTTCTAAAGCAGCAGCTCCTGTATGGTCAAAAACATTGGGACCTTGCCAACGTATAATGGCCAAGGCGAAAAAGGCACAAGCTTCGCTTTCTAAGGGTAATCTTCGTAAAAATTCCCCATGCGAAAACAAGGGTATGCTTTTCTTTGCCGAAGGAATATACACATCTTCTGCCAAGGTATGTACGTGTTTTTGCGACAAAGCAATTTCGTGTTTTTCTGTAGAAAGATGTAAAAAGTCACCAACTTGTATAAGCCATGTGGGATCTTCTTGCTGTAAGATTTCGGCTAAGGCCTGCGCATGCCCCACAGAAGTGAGTACAAGCTCACCTTTACGTTTTATCTGTCCCTCTTGAAAGCCCCAAAGGCTGAACCGCTGCCCTTCCTGCGCCCCCACATGCCTGCCCAAATTGGTGACCACAGCACCTTCGGGCAAAATTTCTCGAACAATGCCCCCTTGAGCCAAAACATGCCCATACGCCAAATAACGGCCGTGTATATCGGCTTTTTCTGCTAAAGGAAGGTACAAGCTTCTTTCATAGGCCATTTCTGCAGCCAAGCGCGCCTTGTGCAATAGGTGAAAATTTTGCTCCATCATGGGCAAAGCCAGCCGCCTGTGCTCCATATCCAAGGGATATAAAGCATAGCCTGCCACCGAATGTAATCGCACCATGCGTTTGCTTTGAGCATGCTCCAAGGTCACTTGCTCTACCCTAGCCATAATTTCTTCCATAAGTTTATGGCAAGAGGTGCGCGTGGCCATGGGCACAAGCAAAGTGCATTCACATTCACCACTGCGCGCTGCAAGTATTTCTTGGGGTAAATCTTTTTGCAAGGCCTTTGTCCAAGTGGAAAGCGCTTCATGGGCAAAAACATGGCCAAATTCCACAGCCAAAGAAGGTAAAGCCGGGCAGCGCAACACAATAAGACCAATGCAAGCTTTGTATAAAGGAGTCTGATACGAAGTATTTTCTGTAGTATTTGGTGCATTTAAAGTATCAAAATGTAAAAGAGCCATGTCGGCATCTTGTTCCATGCGCATAAAAAGACGGTTCATACGTGCAAGACCGGTTAATTCGTCTGTACGGCTTTGTTTAATGCTTACAAGATGTTCAAGACAAAGTTGTATTATGGCAGTAAAAGAAGGTAATAAACGCTTAACACTTGCCCTATCCACACCGCGAGCCATAAACACACCCAAAAAATCACCTTGCCACCAAAGAGGCAAAAGCAAAGTGCGCTCACGCGAAATCCACTCTGCTTCGTGCTTTGCCCTTTGCGGCGCAGGAAAATATAAACTGTGACTGCTAAAAGAAATAAGCCCGCGCAAGGCCTTGGCCAAATGGACTTCAAGCTCTATTAAGTCACTTCTTTCTAAGGATATTTTGTACATATTTTTCATGCCGCACAATATGGCATAAATTCAAGAAAAAGTCTAGAAATAAGGCTGAATCCGCTATTTCATTTTACGCCCATTACGACCCGTTGCAATTTGCTACGACCTGCTGCTGTTTATTACAACAACCCTTTCTTAACACAAAGAGAATTCATCATAAAATGCAACAGAAACATTAACACCCATGCAACACAAAATTTTATCAATTATTCTTGCACAGTAGGTACAGTAAAGCCCGCTTGAATGCAAAGGCTGTCTTGTCTTGCGCCAGAAAAATCTGCCTCCACCATTTCTTGCACTAACTCAGCAAAAGAAATTTGCGGCACCCATCCTAGTTTTTCCTTGGCTTTAGCGGCATGCCCAAGCAATGTTTCCACTTCTGTGGGGCGGAAATAGCGCGGATCAACACGTA
>CAYJGS010000020.1:2939-3479 GCA_964369505.1 uncultured Desulfovibrionaceae bacterium
TTATTTTTGATGGTTCGTAATGTATCTGCAATAAATGCTTCCTTGGTGGCAGAATTTTCACCTTGCATTTGTTTATCAAGCAAAGCCAAAAGTACATTTTCGTCGAAATTGGCCACCTTGCCCACTTCATCAATGCCTTCGCCTTGCCATTCAAGGCTCAAGCCCAACATTTTTGCTGCAATTTCAATAAATTCACGTACTGAATGTTGTTCACCGCTGGCAATGACATAATCTTCTGGTTTTTCTTGTTGCAACATAAGCCACATCATGCGCACATAGTCTTTTGCATGCCCCCAATCACGTAAGGCATTAATATTACCCATATAAAGGCCATTTTCCATGCCTAAAATAATACGAGGCAAAGCACGAGTAATTTTACGCGTTACAAAAGTTTCGCCGCGCATGGGCGATTCGTGGTTAAATAAAATACCGTTACACGCATACATACCATAGGCTTCGCGATAATTTACCGTAATCCAATAGCCGTACAATTTAGCCGCGGCATAGGGTGAACGGGGATAAAAAGGCGTCTTTTCCGTT
>CAYJGS010000020.1:3489-18825 GCA_964369505.1 uncultured Desulfovibrionaceae bacterium
TTTGTGGCATTTCTTGCACAAGACCAAAAAGTTCGGAAGTAGAAGCCTGATATACGCGCGTTTTCTTTTCAAGCCCAAGTAAACGCACAGCCTCAAGCACACGCAAAGTGCCCACGCCAACCACATCCGCCGTATATTCCGGCGAATCAAAAGACACTTGTACATGACTTTGCGCGCCAAGGTTATATATCTCATCCGGCTGAATTTTTTGCACAAGGCGAACAAGGTTTGCGCTGTCGGTTAAATCTCCATAGTGCAAAAGAAGGCGCCGCTTTTGACTGTGTATATCTTGATAAATATCATCGATGCGCTGCGTATTAAACAGAGAAGAACGCCTTTTAATGCCATGCACCTCATAGCCTTTTTCTAATAAAAATCGAGCTAAATAAGCACCGTCTTGCCCTGTGATGCCTGTTATGAGAGCTTTTTTCATATATTCTTCCCTTTTCTTCTGTTAAAAGTTCTTAGATAGTGTCGTCAAATAGCGATTTTTTGCGTATATCAAGGAAGATGAACTTATTTTGAAGGAATGTATTCTTCTCATACTTGACCGAAAAAATAGTTTCTTTGCATGTCAAAAATTGCCAGAAATTCGCATTCCATGCTCTTGTTTCTGGTAATTTTTTTAGTGCATTTTGTCTATAAAAAATAATTATTTAAACAAAGTTATTAGTTTTTCAGTGTCGACTATCTAGCAGCAGCCAGAGCTTCAGCCAAACGCTGCTGTATATAAGCACACATTTCGGCATCTTCTTCTTCAAGATTTAAGCACAAGGCATCTTCATTCATGAGTCCTTGCGGCACAAAATCACCTTTTTCTTCAGGGTCATTGATCATATCTGCATAAAAACATACCGAAAGCCAGCGCTCAAGGGGATCATCGTCCACAACGTCGATGAGAACAAAAAGTGGGCGCTTTTTTTGTGCTGAATCTGTGGCGCGCAAAGAATAACTGATACCGGGGCGCGCCTTAAAATCAAATTCAATGGAACCTTGATCCTTTAACCAATTATAAAAACTTAAAAAAGCTACTTTACCCGCACAGGGATCCACCTGCCAATCTGCAAGCCAAGTTTCAATTTCTGCATAAATATTGTTTGTTTTTGGATGTATATGCATATTTCCCCCTCAAGGCTATGTTATTTACATTGCAAAATATATCATAAAAATACAATATAATACACATTTTGATTATTTGTCAAGGAGCCACACACAAGAAGTCACGCAACTCTGCCAGCACACCAAGAACAATCCGCGTAAGCAACAAAAATGTACTTTTCTGTTTTTCCATACAAACAAAAAACACAAATTTGTTGATTTCATAAACACATTTTGCCAGCTTTATTATTCATAAAAAAATAATATTCTAATATTTCAAATCATTAAATCAATAATATTTTTTTGGCACACTCTATGCTTTAAGAGCTGCATTGGTAAAACTTTGTCCATATGTTTGGATAAAAACTATTTCCAAAATTTTGATTATTGTCTGAATCGGAGGAAAACAGCAATGAATGCAGCAGACACAGCTTTTATTATGATTTGTAGTGCCTTAGTTATGCTTATGACACCGGGCGTGGCTCTATTTTATGGCGGCCTTGTGCGCTCGCGCAATGTACTTTCCACATGCATGCACAGTTTTGCGCTCATGGGTGTTGTGCCTTTATTGTGGTTTGTGGTGGGGTATTCCTTGGCTTTTGGCGGCGACATTGGTGGTATTATAGGGGATTTTTCTTTTGTAATGCTTAAAGATGTGGGGCTTGAAGCAGGACCTGTAGAAAATATACCACATATGCTTTTTATGCTTTTTCAATGCATGTTTGCTGTATTAACCATTGCGCTCATCTCTGGTTCGTATGCTGAAAGAATGCGCTTTTCGGCCATGATGCTTTTTTCATGCCTTTGGCTTATTTTTGTATATTCCCCCATGGCTCACTGGGTATGGGGCGGCGGTTGGATGGCCAAATTAGGAGCTGTTGACTTTGCAGGCGGCGCTGTTGTGCACATGGCTTCAGCCGCTGCAGGTCTTGCCACAGCTCACGAACTTGGCGCGCGCATGGGCATGGGCAGACAATCTTTTGCGCCGCATAATTTGCCTTTAACCTTACTTGGTTGCGCACTCATCTGGTTTGGTTGGTTTGGTTTTAATGCCGGTAGCGCCTTGGCTGCCAACGGCCTTGCCGTACACGCCTTTGGCACCACAGAAATGGCGGCTGCGGCAGGCATTGTAGGTTGGATTCTTTTTGAATGGTGGCATATTGGCAAGCCCACCACCTTGGGTGCTGCTTCAGGAGCGCTAGCAGGACTTGTGGCCATCACACCCGGAGCAGGATTTGTTGGCATGGAAGCAGCTGTAATAATAGGTTTTATAGGCGGGGCTGTGTGCTATGGTGCCGTACTTTTAAAAGAACGCTTAGGCTATGACGATGCACTAGATGTGGTTGGCATTCACGGCATTGGCGGCACATGGGGTGCCCTTGCCACAGGTATTTTTGCCCAAGCTTCTATAAATGGCATAGACGGCCTCATATACGGCAACCCTTATCAACTCTTTGTACAAGCGGTTTCTGTAGTGGGCACTTGGGGCTTTGTGTATATTGCCAGTCGTATCATCCTTAAGGTTGTGGCCATGATTACGCCTTTACGTGTACAACCAGATCCTGAAATCATTGGCCTTGATGTGAGCGAACACAACGAAAGAGCTTACCAACTTTCTTAAAGTATATAAGGAATTGCACCATGAAAAAAATTGAACTTACCATCAGGCCAAGTAAGCTTGAAGATGTGAAGGAAAAACTCATTGCCATTGGTATCCACGGCATGACATATTACGAAGCGCGCGGTTTTGGTCGCCAAGGCGGACACACAGAAAATTATCGCGGCAAAGTGTATCAAGTGGATTTTTTACCCAAGTATCGTGTAGAAATAGTAGTGCATGACGAAGCTTTGGATAAGGTTATAAACACCATTATGGAAGCAGCCAGAACAGGTAATGTGGGTGACGGGAAAATTTTTGTTACTAACATTACAGATGTTTGGCGCATACGCACCGGAGAACACGGAAATGATGCCTTGTAATTAGCAAAAAATACATGTAGAAAATTCCCACCAAAAGGTAGAAAGCCCAAAGGCTTTCTACCTTATTCTTACAAGGATTTTCTAGCATGAAGTTAAAAAATACTCCCCTCCACGACCCTGCACAGGATCAAGAAAATATATCACTCATTCCCGGTAATAATGTCAATGAATTACGACTTCTTTTTGAATTAAGTCAGCTACTTGACACGGCAGCACATATAGAAGACACCTTAGACGGCGCTTTAAAGCTTATGGCAAGACACCTAAACATGATGCGCGGCACCATCACACTTTTATCGCCAAAAGGTGATGCCATGCATATTGAAACAGCCTACGGCCTTGATCCTATTGAAAAAGCCCGCGGTCAATACAAAATTGGTGAAGGAGTTACCGGCGCAGTTATTGCCACAGGAAAACCCATGCTTGTTTCAAGCATTTCTACTGAACCACTTTTTTTAAATCGCACTCGTTCCAGAAATCTACAAAAAGAGCAAGTTTCTTTTTTATGCGTCCCCATTAAACTTGACGATCAAGCCGTGGGGGCTCTCAGTGTGGATAGACTTTTTGCCGACACAGAAACTCTTGAAGAAGACGCCAGGCTTCTTTCCATCATAGCTTCCATGTTGGCTAGAGCCGCCAAAATGCGCCAAAACTTTATGCAAAGCCCAAACAAGCACAGCATAAATAGTAATACTGCCCCCCGCCCACACGCTTTTGTGGGTAATTCCGAAGCTATGCAACAAGTATATACACAAATTGAGCAAGTGGCTTCTTCATGTACCACGGTGCTCATTTGCGGCGAAAGTGGCACGGGCAAAGAACTTACGGCTCAAGCCATACACGCCGCAAGCCCCAGGTCTGAGCAGTCTTATGTGTCGTTAAATTGCGCGGCTTTACCGGAAAGTCTCATTGAAAGCGAGCTTTTTGGGCATGAAAAAGGCGCCTTTACCGGAGCCATTTCCGTGCGCCGCGGTCGATTTGAAATGGCTCACGGCGGTACATTATTTTTAGACGAAATAGGCGAATTAAGCTTACTTATTCAGGCAAAACTTCTGCGTGTTTTACAAGACAGACGCTTTGAACGCTTAGGCGGCATGGAAACACGCCAAGTGGATATTCGTATTATAGCAGCCACCAATCGCCCTTTGGAAGAAATGGTAGAAAAGGGCACATTCCGCAAGGATCTTTATTATCGCCTCAACGTTTTTCCTATTACTCTTGCCCCTTTACGCGAGAGAAAAGCCGATATAGCTCTTTTAGCCAATCATTTCATGCAAAAATACGCCGCCGCCAACGGACGTTCGAATATCCGTCTTTCCTTAACGGCTATAGATATGTTGCAACGCTATGAATGGCCAGGCAATGCCAGAGAATTACAAAATATCATGGAACGCGCCATCTTGTTGGTGGCAGAAGACGGCCTTATCATGCCACAGCATTTACCCACAAACCTCCATTCAAGTAACTGCCCCATCACGCAAAAAAACACCGCATACGGCGAAAAACACCTTAACGGCTACAGCCTGCAAGATCGTTTGGATGAATTAGAATATGCCTGCATTATTGAAAGCCTAGAAGCTTCACATGGGCACCTTGGCCACGCCGCAGAAATGCTTGGCTTAACCGAAAGGATTATGGCCTTGCGCCTTAAAAAATACCAACTTAATTATAAAAATTTTAGGAACAAAAAATCGTAGATAAGGGTGACTCTTGCCCCGGTTACAATGTGGACAAATTATGCAGCACAGGCAATACACTTTGACCCCAAAAAGGAAATTTTTTCAATGACCTGTTACGTTATATTCTTTTAGTAGCATAGCATCCCACATTTCTTTAAACATTATTTTTTATAATATCAATTAATTACAATGCACACGGTGTTTTTTCTTTAGCAAAACGCTAAAAAACTTTTTCATGCGACTATTTTGGAGCATCTTATAATACACCAAAAAAATTGCATTTTTTCTTTAATCCATGTTTTTTATGGTTTTTTTTGGGCTTTTTCTTGACATCAACAGATCTTAAGAGAACATTGTATCTATACAGTGCTTGAAAGCTTAATAAAACTAGAAGCATGTTAGGACAATGATAAGCATTACAAAATAAAATACCATAACCCACAAAAACAAAGGACATGTATGAATTTTACACATCTTATAGAAGAATTTGCAAAAATTGCAAAAGCTGACTCTATAAAACAAGAATATGAAAATGTTGTTACGGTCAATTTAGGTGAATTTGAATTATTTTTTTCCTATGCAGAGCAGCAAAATAATATTTTGTTACACGCTGCATTGGGTGTGCATGACGAAAACAAAGAAACTTTAGCTTGCTTATTAAGCATGAATACTTTTTTTGCGCAAACAAAAGGCATATGCCTTGGCATTGACGGTACAGTTATCACAGCGCAACAAAATATATTGCTGCCTGAAAATAATGCTCCCATAAACTATGAAGCATTTATAAAGCAATGTGAATTGTTTTTAGAAGCCGCAGGTGAGCTTGTGGCGCTATTTAATGATACGGTTACATTTCAAAAATGCATAGAGCAAAATACAGCTACACAAAAAGATGATAGTGCCGCACCCGTTCTTGGTCAAAGTATATTTTGTTAAATATTTAAAACATAATCAATAGTGGAGAAATGTATGTCAAATCCTATTCAAAATGCAACACAACTCAATGTTAATACAAATTTGTCGTCCTACGATATTAAAGAAGGCGAATTACACCAAATTGGTAGCCTGCACCAAACTGCAAGAAATATTGCCGATAACTTTAGAAATATAACTTCTGGCGGTCGACTTCATATTGCATCACGCAATGCAGCTGTAGCCATGAAGATGAATGCGCTCATACAAAAAACTGCTCCCGGTGGCGAAGCAGCTCAGGCCGAGGCTCTGGATAAAGTTACAGTAGCAAGGCACAACTTAAGAGGCATGATCGCCCTTAAAGAAAAAGTAAACTCCAGCAATTTCCAAAGCGAAACACGTGATAACATTTTGACATATTTAAACAATCTCAACGGAATACTTCAGACACCTTATGATGTTCAAGACGCGTATAGACATTCTAAACTGCTGGCATCTGCAGAAAAATATATTTTTTCAAATGTTGATACAAGCTATGATACAAAAGTTCATGATTTTTTTACAAATCATGTTAGCGAAGAGTATAAGAATCTTAACGATTTAGATAAAGTATATAAACTGTTTGCCAAGGATATGTTCCGTGATGGTATAGACAGCTTTATAGGGCGCACAATCCCTCGCGGCGGCATTGATGCTGTCATAGAAAGCAAAGGGCTTGAACGCAACCTGGCCATGAAATTTCGAAATGAATACGACGAGACGCTTTCACCAGAAGAACATGGTAAAAAAATGGAAAATGATGCCACACAAATAGAATTCTTTAAGCAATTACTTAAAGAGGCAATGTATGGCAATGCCCCTAAAGGTTCCACGGAAAGCACCGAAACTTTTTCAGACAGGAATTTTGAAATCTATGGCCCACTTATAGCTTCATTGGTATGTCAAGAAGGTATCACAGCTTTTGCTACGGAGCATTTACATACTGCCGTGGGTCTTTGGGACCCTTTATCCATGATAGACAGCGGCATGGCGCCAAGTGGTTCAAAAACCCATACAGATATTTCTTCTTCAGATAAAGGATATACCGTTATCGTGCGTGGGAGAATGAATTATATATCCACAGCGGCCAACACCAGTATTGGCACAAACACCTACGAAGCCAGAGTATTTATTCCCCATGGGCAAAGACCAACGGAAGAACAAGCGCTGCCCTTTTATCCTAATCCCGACGGAAAAGAAATTTTTGTGCCTAAGATGGAAGCACGTTTTAGTTTTAAACACAGCGTTGAATAATATAAAAAAGGCCTTTGCATCACTGCAAAGGCCTTTTTACATTTACTTTAAAATATTAACTTTGTTTCAAGTTTTCCACAAGAGCTGCCAATTGCTGAGCTTGCTCTGATAAAGAGCTCACAGCTTGTGCTGCTTCGTTCATGGCGTTTACTGTGCTTTCGGCAATATTAGACACGGTAACAATAGATTGCGCAATTTCATCAGATGTTGCCGATTGTTCTTCACTGGCCGTAGCAATGGCGCGGATACCATCGGCACTTTGTTCTGCCATTTCCAAAATAACCTGCAAAGCCTGACCGCCTTCTACAGCCAATTCTGTGGCTTCTTCAATGCGTTCTACAGCTGTATCCACTTGTTGCACATTTACTTCGGTGCTTTGCTGAATGGCATTGATGGCATTGGCCACATCTGTGGTTGAAGAAATGGTTTTTTCTGCCAACTTACGCACTTCGTCCGCAACAACGGCAAAGCCGCGCCCTGCTTCACCGGCTCTTGCAGCTTCAATGGCCGCATTCAAAGCAAGCAAGTTTGTTTGATCGGCAATATCAGAAATAACACCCATAACAGCGCTGATAGATTGAGCATGGCTTGCCAGCTCACTCATATTTTGACGCAATTTCAAAGATTCGTCCTTAACCTGAGTCATGGAGCTTTCGCATTTTTGCGTAACTTGAGCACCTTCAATAGCTTTTTCTTTAGTATTATCGGCAAGTTCTGCACTCACACTTGAATTTTTGGCCACCTCAAGAACAGTACCGTTCATTTCGTCCATGGCTGTGGCAGTTTCTGTCATGCGAGCAGATTGCTCTTCGGCACCATTGGTAGAAAGATCTATTTGCGCCGAAAGCTGTTCGGAAGCCGAAGCAATACTATTAACAATACCTTCAAGCTGCACCACAGCTCTAAGGATGCTCTCTCTTTTTTCTTCAGCTTCTTGAGCAGATTTTTCAGCTTCTTTAGAAGCAATAGCCGCATTGTCTGCCGCAACTTGAGCTTCCTTGCTCTTTTCTTCAGAATCAAAAACCATCTTGGCCAAATTGGTAATCATAGTGCCCAAAGCTGTGGCCAAAGTGGAAACTTCATCCCCACGCTTAACGGCGTCATCCAATTGATTTTTTTGTTCCGATGTAAGCTCAAGATTTCCTTCAGCCACATAGGTTGCAATATTGGCGCTGTTAGAAACAGCAATAACCACTTTTTTAATAACAAGATAAACAACACCACCCACAACAAGCACAATACCTAAGCCGGCAAGCACAAGCATAAGGGAAATTTCATCAGACGTGATATAAAAGTCACTTTCGTCCGTTTCAATACCCACAATCCACTTTGTGGTGGGTAATTCTGCAAAGTGCGTGAGTTTGTCCACACCTTCCCACTCATAGCGGGTAATGCCGGTTTTTTCTGCTAAAACCGTGCGCACATATTCATAAATAGTATTATCTTTGCCTATAAGCTCAGGAAAAGCTCTTTCCATAAGCATGACACCTGTATCACTCAACAAGAATACATTTGATGTAGGCATAAGTTTTACATCTTGAATGGTTTGTTCTGCCACAGAAGCCAAATCCACAACAAGTAATAATACGCCATCCACAGAGTTTTCAGAGCCGTCTAAAGTGACCGGCCTTGCTATCATAACACTCATCTTGCCAGTGGTTTGAGAAAGTCTGGCTTCAAAGGCGCTTTCTCCGGTAAATGCTTTTATAACGCTGGGATATTTACTGACATCAAAATCTTTAATAGTGGGAATAGAATAAGCTACATTTTTACCGTCTTTAGCTGCAAGCACAGAAGCAGAAATATCCGGGAAATCTTCAATAAGCTCTGCCAATGTAGCATTGACATCTCCTTGTAATTTTAAATACTCAGGAGAAGAATCTCTGCTAGCGCCTAATGTATTGGCAAGTCCGGCTAAGTTTTCTATATCTTCAGAGCTGTCCATCATGTCGCCAAGCGAAATGACATTTTTTAAAATATTATCAATTTCAGAAGCTTGTTTTTTGGCAAATTCCAACAATTGCAAATCTGCCATTTCATACAATCCCTTAGAAGAAAGGCTTGAAGCAACTACCGTCAACAAGGCAACGCCCAAAATAATAGGAACCAAGGTAAAAGCCAGAACTTTTCCCAATAATTTCAACTTCATAAACCTTTCCTCTCTTTTTTATTTTTAAAAACTTTTAGAAATATTTCATGACATTTTACAAAAATAAACTCTTTTGCTGCACAGGATTAGTACAGAGAGTCTATGCAAAGTCAACAATATCTCCCATCGGAAATTTCCTAAAAGGGTTTAGGCCTACAGATAGTTTTATTTCCTATGGTGTCCAAGATAACGTACAATTTTTGCACTAAAACAGGCAACAAGTAAATAATCACTTGCTGCCTGTTATATAAGACTTCTATACATATTGTACATAAGTCGCGCTCAAATTAATGTACAAAAAAATTATACATCACCCATAAAAACTTCTTCCGTAGCAGAAATGGTTTCATGATCGTGTCGTGTTCCTTCTTTTTGGCGTTCAAGCACGGCCTTATAATCAAGAGGCATCACTTTTACAAATAAAGGCAAAGCCGCGTCCCAATCCTTAAGCAAAGCTTCTGCGCAAGCGCTGCCCGTATAATGATTATGCTGCTCTATAAGGGCTCGTAATAAATTGCAATCTTCTGGAGTTTCCACAGATTCTATATCCACACTGTCTGTATTGCAGCGATTTTGGAAGCGTTCATCCTTATCATACACAAAAGCAACACCACCGCTCATGCCTGCCGCAAAGTTATAGCCGCACTCTCCAAGCACCACCACAACGCCGCCAGTCATATATTCACAACCATGGTCGCCAACGCCTTCCACAACAGCATTGGCACCAGAATTGCGCACTGCAAAACGCTCTCCGGCCATGCCACAAAAATACGCTTCGCCAGCACTTGCACCATACAGGGCAACATTACCCACAATGGCTTGTTCTGCCGCCACAAAAATGCTTTTACGCGCAGGTGTTACCACCACAAGTCCACCGCTTAAACCCTTGGCCACATAGTCATTGGCATCACCACGCACAGTAATGGTCACTCCACCTGGCAAAAAAGCCCCAAGACTTTGCCCAGCCGAACCCCAAAGGTTAATGGTATACGAATGCTGCGGCAAACGGCGCTTTTTCAAACGGCGTGCTATTTCACCCGCCAAACGCGTACCTATGGCTCTGTCGGTATTAATAATGGTACCATTATATGTGCAACGGACGGGCTTACCTTCAAGCAAAGGCCTTGCATGCTCCATGATGGCTGCGTCTAATAATGAAGGGGATTCTTCTACATCCAAGCTCTTTTCCCAAGGTTTAAGCCCCACGGTGGTGCATTTAAAAAACACAGAGAGATCAAGCTTTTGTGCTTTTTCTGACAGAGTCTTTTTTGCTTCCAAAAGATCTGCCCGACCTATCAAATCTTGCACTTTGGCAATACCTAAAGCTGCCATATGCTTACGTAAATCTTCGGCCATAAAGAAGAACATACGCTGAATATGCTCAGCCCTTCCGCTAAATCTTTCGCGCAATTTGCTATCTTGTGTGGCAATGCCCGCCACGCATTTTCCTTTATGGCATCCACGGCACATCACACAACCAAGGCTCACAAGCATGGCCGTACCCACACCGCATTCTTCAGCACCCAGCATAAAGGCTATGAGCATATCCTTGCCAGAGCGGATAAGACCGTCGGTACGTAGCTTTATTTTATGGCGCAAACCGTTGGCGAGCAAGGCTTCGTGCGCTTCTAACAAGCCCATTTCCCAAGGTAAACCCGTGTGCTGCATGGCAGAAAGTGGCGAAGCCCCCGTGCCCCCATCATGCCCGGAAATCAAAATCTGATCCGCACCTGCCTTGGCTACTCCCACAGCCACTGTGCCAACGCCTGCTTCTGCCACAAGTTTCACCGAAATGGAGGCTGTTGGCTGTATGCACTTCATGTCAAATATAAGTTGTGCCAAATCTTCAATGGAATAAATATCATGGTGCGGCGGTGGCGAAATAAGGGTCACACCAGGCGTTGTACCGCGCACATGGGCAATTTCTTCTGTTACTTTATGCGCCGGCAATTGCCCGCCTTCACCGGGTTTTGCGCCCTGCGCCATCTTGATTTGGATTTCATCGGCATGGGCAAGATAGGTAGCCGTAACCCCAAAACGTCCGGAAGCCACTTGCCGTACTCGTGAGCGTATATCTCGCCCGTCTTGGCCTATGTTTGTACGGCGTGGATCTTCACCGCCTTCACCACAATTACTGCGTGCCCCAACGCCATTACAAGCTTCTGCTATGGTTTCATGGGCTTCACTGCTTAAAGAACCAAAAGACATGGCCGCACCCACAAAGCGCTTTACAATGCTGGCACTGTCTTCCACTTGCTCCAAAGCTATGGGGGTAACTTTTTTATACGTAAAAAGACTGCGCAAAGTGATGGGTTGTTCTTGTGCATCATTATGTGCCGTATAGGTAGCAAAAGCCTTGGCATCATTATTACGCACAGCTTCTTGCAAGGCGCGGACACTTTCTTTAGTCCACAAGGTATGGCTCTGCTTTGTGGATATTATGGCATCACCGTGCGCCTTGGCATGCTTTGTCACAGCATCCATGGCCACACTCTCAAGGCCTACACCGCCAATGCGCGAAACCGTGCCCGTGAAATATTTTTCCACAAAAGTATGTTCAAGGCCAAGGGCCTCAAAATAATGCCCGCTTCTAAAAGAACGCTGTGTGGAAATGCCAAGTCTTGCAAAAGCCTTAAGCATACCCTTTTTCAAGGCTGCTATATAATTTGCCTGCGCTTGGTGCGGTAAAATATTTCCTATTTTGCCCTGTTCAGCTAAGTATTTCACCGTATCAAGAGCAGTATAGGGGCAAATACCACTGGCACCATAGGCAGAAAGCAAAGTCATATGCGTTACTTCAAAAGCTTCGCCTGTTTCTACCAAAAGGCCGCACAAGTGCCTTTTTTCCACACGACGCAAATGATGGTGCACGGCAGACAAAGCCAATAAAGACGGTATGGGCACACGTTTGGCTGTAACAGCAGCATCGCTGATAATTAAAATAGTAGCGCCCTGCTCCAAAGCTTGCTCCGCAGCTTTAAACATGTCTTGCAAGCCTTGTTCAAGAGCAGCACCCTCTTGCCCTTTTTTAGGCAAAGCAAATGTGGCATCAAGCGTATGTGCTTGCACTTCTTTGCGTGTGGACATGCGCACATGTTTTAACTCATTGCGGTCAAGAAAGGGGTGCGGTAAACGCAAAATAGCACAATTTTCCGGAGCAGGTTCCAAAATATTATGCTCACGCCCTGCAAAATTCATGAGCGACATGGAAAGTTCTTCGCGCAATGGATCAATGGGCGGATTGGTTACTTGGGCAAATTGCTGTTTGAAATATTCAAACAAGCTTGTAGGTTGTGTATTAAGCACAGCCAAGGGCACATCATGCCCCATGGCACCCACAGGCTCTTGGCTGTCTCTGGCCATGGGCAAAAGAACAGCCTTTATACGTTTTGCATCATAATCAAAAAGTGCTTGTGTATACGATATATCACTTGAAGCTTCTTGTGCCAAAGAACTGGTATCACCGTCATCGTGCATAAGATCAGTCAAGGATATACCGCATTGCTTAAGCCAACGCCGATACGGTTTTTCTCGTACCACATGCCCTTTAATGGCCGCATCAGAAACAATGCGTCCGTGCAATAAATCCACCATAAACATACGACGCGGACGCAATTGCTGCCTGCTCACAATACGCTCAGGCTCCACATCCATAACACCCGTTTCAGAAGCAAGCACCACCATGCCGTCTTGCGAAACCGTAGATCTGCAAGGGCGTAAACCATTGCGGTCAAGCATGGCGCCCACGCGACTAAAACCATCGGTGAACACCAAGGCTGTGGGACCATCCCAAGGATCCATCAAGGCGGCATGGTATTCATAAAAAGCCCGCTTATTATCGCCCATAACAAAAGCAGGACCAAATGGCTCAGGCAAAAGCATCATAAGTGCATGTTCCATGGAGTATCCACTTTGCACAAGCAATTCCAATGCCCCGTCAAGACGTGCAGAATCACTGGCACTTTCATCAATAATGGGGAAGAGATCTTGCAATTCTGCCCCAAAATACTTTGAAGACATATGCGGCTGACGACGCAACATGCGCGCTCCATTACCGCGAATGGTATTGATTTCACCATTGTGCGCCACATTCCTAAATGGTTGCGCCAAACGCCACGAAGGCAAAGTATTGGTGCTGAATCTTTCGTGGAATACCGCAAAAGGCGCCGTAAAATTTGTATCCAGCAAATCCTGATACAAATCAGCCAAACACGCACCGGGCAACATACCTTTATAGATAATACTGCGCGCCGATAAGCTCACCACATAAAAATCATTGCGATCCATGCCTTCATTTTCAAGCCAAGCCTGCACAGCCTTTTCCATACGGCGGCGCGCCAGATATAATGTACGTTCAAAACCATCACCGCAAGCTTTTTCGGCACACAAACCCGCAGCAGGTCTAACCAAAATCTGCAACATATACGGCATGGTAGCCCGTGCCGAAGGGCTCACAATATCCACATCCAAGGGCACAGCACGTTCATCTTCCAAGCAAAGTTTTGTCCTTTCAAGGCATTCTCTTATGATGCGCATAATGGGCGTATGCGTGCGTTCTTCCTGAGGCATAAAAAGCTGCCCCACCGCAAAAACACTATTAGCATCCAAAGCCTGCAAGGTAGGCCATTGACGCTTAAAAAAATTCCTGGGTAATGGCATAAGCAAACCCGCACCATCACCGGAATTATCTCCGCTGCCATGCGCACCTCTATGCGCCAAACGGGCCATGGCCGTCAGAGCATCTGCTATAACCTGATGACTGGGCACGCCAGAAAGACGTGCCACAAAACCTACACCGCAAGCGTCGTGCTCTTCCAAAGGATTGAATAAACTGCTCATGCACTACTCCTCTTTTTTATATTTTTTAACCGCCTAAATGCGCTTACTTAAAGATTTTGCAATCTTAAGTAAACGCATTTAGTAGTGGGGAAATTAGAAACTGTTTATTATTAATTTATCCAAAGCATCTCGGCATATCTTGGATAAGGCCACACAGCATCTTCTACCATAAGTTCAAGAGTATCTGCATATTTGCGGCACTCGCCAATGGCAGGAAGCACCTTTTGCAACATGTAATATGCATGACTTAAGGTATCGCCCTCATGTTCTGCAGTACGCACAGCATCAAGAGCTACCAAGGCTTCATTTAAATCAAGGCACACTTGGCGCAAAGCTGTAAAGCGTGTTTCTTCTGGTAAAGTAGCGTCACTGCCAAGCACAGCCCGTGTTTGCATGACAAGCTCTGCCGCTTCTTTTTGCGAACGCAAGCCCACAGGCAATATACTTTCGCGCACCATGCCTGCGCACACGTTGGCTTCAATATTAATAAGCTTTACATACGTTTCAAGCAATATTTCTTGACGGGCAAGCATTTCACGCTCTGTAAGCACACCGCTACGTAAAAACATATCCATAACTTCTGGGTAGCTATAGCGCTCAAGAGCTTCCACGGTGGTGGCAAGATTTGGCAAACCACGGCGCTTTGCTTCAATGGGCCATTCAGCCGAATAACCATTACCGTTAAATACCACCGGCATATGCTCACTAAAAATACGCGGTAAAAGCGCTTGCAAGGCATCGGTTAAAGCTGTGCCGGAGTTTACGGAAACTTCAAGCTCTGTGGCAATTTCGTCAAGAGCACAAGCCACAGCAGCATTCAAAGAAATATTTACAGGGGCTATGGATTGTGAAGAACCCACAGCGCGGAATTCAAATTTATTACCCGTAAAAGCAAAAGGACTTGTGCGGTTACGGTCGGAATAATCCTTGGGCAATGGGGGCAATACATCTACACCAATACTCATAAAAGGTTTTGTGCCTTCACGCTGATCTTCACCGGAAACAATGGCGTCTAAAACATCGGTAAGTTGATCACCCAAAAATACCGAAATAATGGCCGGCGGCGCTTCATTAGCCCCGAGGCGATGGTCATTACCGGCACCCACTGTACCAAGACGTAAAGCCATGCTGTGCTTATGCACAGCCCGTAAGGTGGCTGCAAGAAAAACCAAAAATTGTGCATTGGTCAAAGGTGTTTCACCGGGATTTAAAAGGTTTTCGCCTTCAGAGGTGCACAAAGACCAGTTATTGTGTTTACCACTGCCATTAACCCCGTCAAAGGGTTTTTCGTGTAAAAGGCACACAAAGCCGTGCTCTCCTGCGGTATGGCGCAAAATATTCATGGTTAACATATTATGATCCGTGGCAATATTGCATTCTTCATAC
>CAYJGS010000021.1:0-9206 GCA_964369505.1 uncultured Desulfovibrionaceae bacterium
TTGGGGGGGGGGGGGCAATAATATTTCAAAATGGGTTGCCCCCCCCGAGACTTTGTCAATAAATACAAAGAAAAACCTATTGCCTCATGGCAATGCGATTCCTTTCCACGCTGGTTTCAAGTTCTGGCAAAAGATCTCCCAAGGCTTCAAAATCTCTTGCTCTTGCTGCAGATTCTACCGTGCGGGCAAGACGCCCCAAGGTACGCAAGCCAAAACCTTCAGCATTATTAGCAATATTACCAGCAGCGTTTTCTACACCTTGAGCATTTTTTTGTACAAATTGTGCTCTTGCTTCCGTCATCCAAGTATCAAGGTCACGCAATAAATCAGATATGGGCGATTCTTCTTCCATATCGTCCATATCTTGCGCTTGCGTATTTTGCCCTACTTCTTGCACGGCTTCCATGGTAGCTTCAGGAACAATAAGTTCAAACGTAGCTGCTTCGTTTTGTGGTGGCGATACATCCTCAATCAATAAGGAAGACAAAGAAGACATATCTTCTGGCTTTTCTACAACATTAACATTTTGACGTATGGGCTGCACTGATTGCGCATTTTGCTTATGTTCGTCTTCTGCTTTTTGTTTAGAGCTTTTGCCAATGCGCACCTTGGATAGCATTCTTGCTTTTAGCGAAGGCTTTTCTTTTGGAATATCTTGTGTTCGCGTTACTGGGCGAGGTATTTTTATCACTTCTGCGACAGGTTTTTCTGCTTTTGTTATGGGCATAGGTTCACCCACCCAATCGTCATTTGTTACAGGAGCTACAGGCGCTGCAGGAGTTACAGAAGGTATGTTTTTTTCTGCTTCCTGAGCGATTTTTGTAACATTTGGCTTAATGGTCAGCGAAGGCCTTTGGCTATTTTTAATACTCATGGCAGGTTTTGCCGCAGTATTTTGCACAGGCATGGGTTCCCCCACCCAATCCGCAGCATCGCTCTGTATGGGTTCTGGTGTTGGCATGGGCTGCACTGCTTGTGGGGTGACTTGATCTGCCTGCTTATTTAAGCGCAAGCTTATGCGCGGCGTCGATACTTTTTGCTCACCTGCATCCGATAAGTTCAATGCACTTGATGGCTCCGTAGAGTTTGCGCTTCTTAATTCTTGAGATGCGGGGGCTTCTTTTTGTAAAGGCATAGGTTCGCCTACCCAATCCGCACCGGTTCCAGCAGCAGAATTCACCGTCGGTTTTTCTACCAAATCTTCCACAAAGGAAGAAACATATGCGGCATTGCTCTTATCTTCTGAGGGTTTTGGGCGCAAAGCAAGCTTTTTGGGCGCTTTTTTAACCGCTTTAGGCTTAAGTTTCAGTTTCTGACGCGGAGCTTGCGCCGTGTCCTTTACTTCTTTATCTTCTAAGGCTTCTTCCACCACCCGAAGAGGCGCTGCATCTGGCATAGCAGCGTCAAACATTCGCTCCATAGCCGATGTTTGCACAGCGATTGCTGCATCTTCAACCACTTCTTCATATTCTTCTTCTATTTCTTCTTCGGCATCAAATGCATCGTAAACATCACCGTATCCGGCATACAAATGGGCAGTATCTTCGGGCGAAGCATTGGGATCTACAAATAATATGCCTTGGCTTAAAGAACTCTCTGCGGCGTCGTCATCTTCTTGTTCCGCATGGTATTGCGCATCATATGCATTTGTATCAAAAGAATCGGGAGCAACATAATTTTGCTCTGCATACGCAGGTTCTAAAAGAGGTTCTTGCACGGGCTCTTGCTCTTCTATAACATCATCAACCTCTGCAGAAGCAGATTCTGCATAAGGGGACGGCGTATCCATACGTAAATCCAAGCCTTGCCCATAAGAATTTTCTTGTGCGACTTGGCTTTTTTCTGGATGCAGCTCTAAAATGGGCATGCCGGTATCCACAATTTCTGCATCAGCTTCTTCTTGTGTCAGCTCTTCTTGCGCCAATTCTTCTTGCACTGCCTCTTCTTGTGTAGGCTCTTCTTGTGCAACATCTTCACCAAAGGCTACAAATTTCTGCTCTTCGGCATCGGGTTCTACGTATTCAATACCTCTAAATTCTTGAGATTCAGCTTTTGCGGTCTTTTGCTGCAGTGGGTTAGAAAATTCTTGAGCTTGAACCATGCTCATAAATTCTTGCATATTGCTGACCATGCCCACCTTTACCGATCCTTCTGCCTTGGATTCTTCCACAGAATTTTCTTCTGCTTCTGTGTGATGCTGTTGTTCAGTATACACAGAATCTTTTAAAATATTCTTAACAGTGCCACGCAAGTCCGTGCGGGTGGTGGGTAAGGGTAGTAAGTAATCAAAACCCATTTTATGCAAAGCATCGTCATCTTCTTTCGGCACAGAAATGGCCATGCACAATGCTCGGCTAATATTTTGTTTTTCTTCATAATCACGCAAAGCTTCTAAGGTATTTTGTAATACAGAACTTGGCATGCGTGCGTCAAAAATCAAAAGCTGCACAGGATGTTCTTTATAAATACTCAAAGCTTCATCACCTGTGCGGGCTTCCATAACAGCACAAGGCAGATTTTCCATAAAGAAAGCCCATAGTTGTCTGTTATCAGCACTATCAGATATGAGTATAATATGAAATTTTTGCGCCATATCAGTGGCCGGCGTGTCAGAATACAACATATCTTGTGTGGTGACTTCGCAATGCACCGTAAAAGAAATAGACGCGCCATGAGCATTGCTTTCTACACCTAAGAAACCATGATAACTGGCCGCCAATTCCCAAGCTCTGGCAAGGGCTGTAATACTACGTTCTTGAGGTGGCTTGCCTGTGCCTGTATCAATAACCGAAAACAGTAAATGCCCAGGATTCACACTCTCTGATACGCGGCGCACAGCAAGTTGCACAGCTCCCCTATTGGTGGCACGCACAGCACTTTCCAAAAGCAAACGCAAAACAAAGAGCAATTGTAAAGCATCACCCTTATACACACGCCCCAATTGTGGCGGCATAAACCAAGAAAGCGCAATATTTTTACAATCAGCCACCGCCGAAACACTGTCATGAGCTTGGCGCAATAAGCTTTGTAGGTCAAAAATATTTTCTTTGATACCACCAAGGCTTTGCACCACAGAATGCTCCATGGCCGGACCACTTATGGCATGAGAAATTTCGCGACTGGCTTGCGCCAATTGCCCCATATGCTCACGCGCTGCCATGGGCAAAGCACAAGATTCTAAGGCCGATACATGACGTAATAATTCATCCAAAGGCCAGCGTAAATGCTCTTCTATTTGTGCTGCACTACGGTTAGCATTTTCTTGGCGCAATACACAATCATCCGTACCCTGCGCCTCATCTACATTTACCAAGCATAAATTGGGGTCATCATCAACAAGATTTTCTATTTCTTCCATTTCAGAAGTGGCTCGCCCCTTTGCCTCATGAGCTTTAACAAAATCTGTAGGGGCACCCGTGGCGGCAATAAGAAGCGCACTTAAAGCAACACCCCACATGGGCAAGGTTCCCAATATGGCGGGCGGTAAGAAAAAGGGTTCATACATACCCATAAAAGCTACAGCAACTCCCAAAGGCGGCAAAAGACAGCCCACTAAAAAGCGACGCGCCCCAGGCAAAGCACTGAGCCATGCCCCAATGGTGGTGGGCACAAAAAGCAATGTAGCAAGAGGCCATAACTCTAAATAACGATTAAGCCATGCAAAACCCGGCACAAGTGGTAATAAGGCCACCAGCATACCCACAAGGGTTAATATTCTATATTGCCAATCAATACTTCGTGATACTTGATATGTGCGCATAAGATGCCGCGCCACATGGGGCAATAGTATAAGCGCTAAACCGGGAGCAAGCACAGGCAACATATACTCAAGGCTCACATAACCCTTGCTTGTTACAGGTTGCCCCATATACGCCGCTATAAGAGCTACAGCTGTATATAAACTTGCCCATATACGCCATTGACCGGCTTCGGTAATACCGCGCAAAAGGCACAGCAACATTACAACTGCCAAAGCTACCACCACGGCGGGCTTGGCCAAACGCTCTTGCGATGTAGCTGCATCATCGGCACTGCGCAATGTGGGCGCAAACCATATGCTAGGGGTGCCATCTATGCGCACAAAGGCCATAATAGAATTGTCACCCACTTGTGGCATCACAAAAACAGCGTCTTGCTGTGGCTTTATGCTATGCCATGTAGTACCTTGAGATTTAATACTAAATTGCGGAATATATAAAATTGGATTTGGCGGAACACCCTGCCCCAAATCTAAAATTCTGGTGGGTGAAGCACTACCGTCTTTTGCAGAGGCAAGCACAAAGCGCAACCATAAAGCGCCGCTTTCGCGCGCCATGCTCAAAGCCGAATACGGCTGGAAGCTGCTCTGCACCGCAGAACCTTGTATTTCTTCTACAGTCATACTGCCTGTAGTGTCTAAAAAGGCATCCATATACCCAAGCAAGGGCAAGGCCCTTTCTTTAGGATTAGCGGGAACAACGGGCGCCATGGTAGATAATACTGAACCAAAGGACAAGCCACTTCCCGTAACTGCAAAAGAAGGAAGCACAGCAAAGGTGCAAACCAAAGTAGACACAACACACATTGTCCACACAAACATTTTTAAAGGACGTAATGCTTTTGGCATAGTTTCCCCTTTTATCCGCTCGTGGCGGCGCTTCGCATTTTATCGGAAACAAGTTTCCGCTAACACGCCTTACTCGCTCGACAACTCGCTTACTGCTCGAGCCTCCCGGCGGGTTAAGGTAATCCGCTCGTGGCGGCGCTTCGCATTTTATCGGAAACAAGTTTCCGCTAACACGCCT
Organism: uncultured Desulfovibrionaceae bacterium; assembly: GCA_964369505.1. Lineage (GTDB taxonomy): Bacteria > Desulfobacterota > Desulfovibrionia > Desulfovibrionales > Desulfovibrionaceae > CAYJAD01. The sequence goes on from CAYJGS010000021.1 coordinate 4,785, forward strand.
TACTCGCTCGACAACTCGCTTACTGCTCGAGCCTCCCGGCGGGTTAAGGTAATCCGCTCGTGGCGAGTTAAGGCAATTCGTTTATCATATCCTTAAGCAACTGCCCATTGGGAGCTTTTGCCATTGGATTTATTCTTAATAGTTGTTGCCAAACATCTTTAGCTTCTGCTTTTTGGCCAAGGTCAAAATACAATACAACACCGGTATTAAACAAAGATTGCTCATGGCTTGGACTCACACGCGAAGCACTGCGAAAAGACTCCAAGGCTAAATCAAACTTTTTAAGTTCACGGTACATAGTGCCGCGGTCTGTAAGCACATTAGCATTATTTGGCGTAATCTCCAAAGCCTTAGTATAGGCCATAACCGACTCTGCCGGCATACGTGCATCATAATATAAATTCCCTAAGTGTATCCATTTTTGTACATCTTGAGGATTTTTTTCTGCTGCAAGTTTGGCTTCTTCTATGTGAGCTGCACTTTCTGCTTGTGAAGAACCCTGTGCCGCTGAACCGGCACTTCCTCCAGAAGCTATAGGTGTTGCGCTGTGCATAAAGCTTGGAATAAGTGTGCCCACATATAGCCCTAAAATCAAGGCTGCAACAACTGACACCATAAGCGTGCTACGGCGCACATACGCGCCCTTATTTTCATGCACAGGCCTTGGTGTACGTTCTCTGCGTGTTCTTCTTTTTTCAGACATAACTATCTCTTTTATTAAATATATAGTAAATATTATTGAGCATTAGCCGTGGGTTCTATGGGCTTATTAAGCTCTTCCATAATGGTATCTTTAAGATCTTTAGGCAAATTGGGATCTTCAAGAGCCTTTTGCAAATGTTTGCGCCCCTCTACAGCATTATTTAAATAATATATATTTAACACCCCAAGGCTATAACGAGCCGAAGAATCTTCTTTTATGGCAAAAACTTTTTCAAGTTCCACAGCAGCTTCATTATGTTTTTCTTGGTTAAATAAAATCATTCCCAAAACATAATGCCCATTGGGAGTGTTAGCATCTGCAGCCAAAGCACGCCGCACAAAAGTTTCTGCCGATTGCCATTGTTCGCTTTGAATTAAAAGATCAGCTGTATGCATAAGCTTCGCCACATCATTGGGGTTTTCTTTAAGCTCTTGCATATGTGTGGCAATTTCACTGCTTAAGCGATTGCTTTCTGCTTCTTCTGCACTCACACCAACGCGACTTGCCACCACAAGCGAAGGATTATTAAAACGCTGCACAAGCGAAATACCAAGCATAAGCACTATGGCAAGCCCCATAAAGGCAAGGGTGACTTTAGAGTTTAAAGAAAGATAAGAACTATTCATGATCTAAAACCTCCTGCATGCTCAAACGCTTATCAATATTTTTCTGCATTTTTACCAAAAAAATCATATAGGCTCCAAGGCCAAGCCATACGGCTATATTGGCAGCCATAAGCCATAGTATATCTGACATATAGTTTTCTCGCTCTGTTAAGTTGTTATTCTGCATCTAAAGCAGAACGGTATAGCAAGGCTTCCAAACGTGCTTTTTGCATGAGCTGTTGCCTACGAATACACAACAAAGCTGCCCACACAAAACCAAAGGATGCCACACAAATAAAAACAGTTATACGCATATCTGCATCAAGTCCGCCCCCCTTAGAGGCAAACACCGCCGGATGTATGGAACGCCATAAACGTGCCGATAAAAACACCAAGGGCACATCTATAAAAGCCACAATGCCAACCACAGCGCGGATGAGCGCATTGCGTTGCATGGGCATATCAAGGCCGCGCAAAAGCAAATATCCAGCGTATACAAACCACATTATAAGTGCTGTACTCAATCGTGGATCCCATGTCCACCACACTCCCCACGAATGACGCGCCCAAATGGAACCTGTCATAAGCATGAGTGTTCCGCACACAAGCCCCACCTCGGCCGCGGCCAAAGCCAGAGCGTCCCAAGCAGTTTTACGTGTGCGAATATAGGCAATGGAAGCCACAAAAACCACAAAGAAACTCGCCAAACTCCACCAAGCCAAGGGCAAATGTATATAAAATACTTTTTGCACCAAGCCCATAACAGCTTCGATGGGCGCATACATAAATATGAACCATTGGCTTATGGCCATGGCTAAAGCACCCAAAAGGGCTAATATTTTCACAAGGGGCATTTAATCCTCCCCCATATATACATAGGTAAACAAAACAAGTCCTGCCGCCAAAAATAAGGCGTCAAAAGCAATGGCTATGCCCAACCAATTGTGCACACCCTCCGGCAATGTTTCGGAAAAACCGCCAGCCCCTACCCTAATGCCTGCCAAAAGCAAAGGAATAAGCAAAGGGAAAAGCACAATGCTGAGCAAGGATTCGCGCGAGGATTGCCCCTGTGACAAAGCACCAAGCAAGGAACCAAGCGCTGCCATGCCCACATCTGCCAAAAAAATCATAGCCAAGGCATAGGGCCAAAGAAAAGAAATTTCCTGCCCCAAGAACACAATGGCCGCTGGTAAAAACACCAACTGTGCCGCACCTATGAGCAAAAAGCCCGTTATACCCTTGCTTATCCAAATCACTTGCACAGGCTCAGGCACAAGCAATAAACCTTGGCGGGCGCCATTGACCTCTTCTATGCCGTACAACATATTAAATACAAGCACCTGACAAAAAGCAGACGCAAGCCAAAATATGGTGGCTGCCCCTTGGGGTGACATGCGCGTGCCCACCTCTTGGGATAAGCTAAACACAAAAAGCAATAATAAACCAAGCAACAAAGCCTGCACAAGGCCAAAACCACGCCCAAAAGTAAGGCGAATATCCTTGCGCACCAAGGCCAAAATAGCTCTAAGCATGGCTTGGCTCCTCAGTTTTTTGCTCAAAATGGAGGCGCGTTTTTTCTATATAGGCAATGCGGTCGGCCAAGGGCGCGTCACTTTCTTTATCATGGCTTATCCAAACAATGGCAGCTCCCGATTCTTTTGCCGCAAGCACTTCTCTTTGCAACAAAAGTGTTGAGCGTACATCAAGTCCTGTGCTTGGTTCGTCCATAAGCCACAGTTTTGGCTGCAAAAGTAACACTCTTGCCAAATTCAAGCGCTGCGCCATACCTCTGGAAAAGACACCAGCCTTTTCTTCGGCAAAGGGGCTAAGCTCCACCCTTTCAAGCACAGCCATAATATGCGACAGTAATGCATTATCAGGTGCAATATTATAAGCTTGCCCCCAAAATTGCAAATTTTCTACCGCCGTTAAGGCCGGATACAAAAAGGTGTTGTGTCCAAGATATGCGCGATAACGCTCATCCACCCCATGCGCCACTTGCCCAAGGCTTGGTTTAGTAAGCCCTGCCATCATGCGCAAAAGCGTGGTTTTGCCCGAACCATTAGCCCCCATAAGTAATGTTATGGAGCCTGCAGAAACAGACAAAGACACTTCTTTGAGCACGCAACGCTGCCCAAAAAACTTGCTTACCTTATGCAGGGTCAGCATCTATACTACCCTTTTGCCCCGCCCAAGGCTGAAGAATGGGAAAAGACACATGAGCACTCCCCCAATCCAAATCCAGTTCACCAAAGGATTTACACTTACCTTCAGCACCATTTTTCCCTGCTCGTCTACTCCAAGCAACGACGCATACAATTCATCGCCAAGGCTAAAAATGGTCGCGGCTTCGGCAAATTGTTGCCGCCCAAATTTTGTGTATATACGTTTTTGCGGCTCCAAAGTACCCACAAGGTCATTACCCTTCATTATCACTACATTGGCTTGCAAATATTCATAGCCCGGCTGTTTACCTTCTGTGGCGTCTTCAAGTTTTACTTGGTATTTTCCCAAAATACCTACTTCGCCTTCACCAAGTGTTAAGTCTTTCTCGTATTTATAAGGCCCTGAAAAAGCTACACCTAAAACTATCAACAATAAACCTACATGCACTCCATGGGCAACCATGGTATTGCGCTGTGCGCGTATGGTGCTTTCGCCAAAAAGTAAGCCTATGGAAACAAAAGCCGCCACTGTGGCCGCTGTGCCCACAAAGGCTGTGGGTTGGCGGTATTCTGTAAACCACAAAGCACAGCCCGTAAGCACAAAGCTTGCAACCACTATCATAAATTTTTTCATATTCCGCACACCGCCCTTCCAGCCAAGCCATGGACAGAATGCCAAAATACAAGCCAAAAGAGCAAAAAGAGGCAAGCAAACCCTATTGTAAAAACTTATCTCTAAACCCTGAGGCTGAGCAGACCAAAGCTTAGATATAACCGGCCAAAGCGTTGCGGCACAAATGATTACCGACAAAAGCAAAAATATCCATGCTGTTACCACAAGCATACCCTCGCGGCTGTCTATGCCTTCAAGGCCATTGCGGCTGTTATACCCCATAAAAGCTACCCAAAAAGCGAGCACTGTACTTGCCAGAATAAAAATAAGCAAAGG
>CAYJGS010000021.1:9216-18630 GCA_964369505.1 uncultured Desulfovibrionaceae bacterium
GAGTACCCACGCCACCATCACCAAAAGCGTGCACGGAATTCACCACACCACTGCGCACAAGATATGTGGCAAAAAAAGCAGATATCGTGGTTAGAGCCATAAGAAAAACATTGGTGCGCCCAAGCTTATTGCGACGCTGTTCTATAATCATGGTATGCAAAGCAGCTGTGCCTATAAGCCACGGAATAATGGAAGCATTTTCCACAGGATCCCAAGCCCAATAGCCACCCCAACCAAGTTCCATATAAGCCCACCAAGCCCCAAGCACTATGCCGGCGGTAAGAAATAACCAAGCAAGCAAGGTAAAAGGACGCGCCACCAAAATCCAAGAGCTCTCTTCGTCTTCACGCTCAGATAAGCTTTGCGCAAGAGCCAAACAGCCGGGAATAACAAAGCCCCCATAACCCCAAAACAGTAAAGGAGGGTGAAAAATCATGCCGGGATTTTGCAAAAGAGGATTTAAGCCATTGCCGTCCATGGGCACAGGGCTATGCATAATAAAAGGGTTGCTCCAACCGGTGAGCAAAAAGGCAAAAAAGCCTATGATACCTAAGAAAAATACCCAAAACCAAAGGCGCGTTTCTTCGGTAAGCTTTTTATACGCCGAGGTAAAAGAAAAGAGCGTGCCGCAAACGGCCACAGAAAGTGCCCAAAACAATAAAGATCCGGCTTGGCCTGCCCAAAAAGCCGTCAAACGATAAAACACCGGCAAAATTCTGTCGGTATAACTGGCCACATACACCAAAGAAAAATCATTCCAATATAAAGCGTGCAAAAGCAAGGCCGAAGCTAAAACCAAGGCTGCTGTTACAAGCATTTGTACTTTTTCAACAAACCAAAGGGCAGAATCGCGCCCTTGGCTCAGCTGCAATACAGCAATGCCCGCTCCACCAAGAGAGCCAAGCAAGGCCATAAGAAGCATAGCAAATGCAAAAATATACATAAGTGCCTCACAAAATATTTAAAAGCTCGCATGAGAAAGTATAAACCCTCACTGCAAACTAAAGATCATATAATCATACCGCAAAATACAAGAAAGCGCTTAACCTTTTTCTCTATTCTCTTTCTCGTATTTTGAAGGACATTTTGTCATGAGCGTTTTGGCTGTAAAAACACCGTCTTCGCTAAGACCACCTTCCACAATAACTTCAGCGCCAGCTTTAAAGGTATCGGGCACAACACCCTTATACCGTACAGCTAAGCTTTTATCCATGCTTTCTGCATCGATAAGTTCAAATTCAACACCACTGACACCTTCGAGCTTGCGTATATTTTCCGCACCCACTGTGCCAAAAAGGCGAGCGGCCTTAAGCTTGGTATTTTCCACAGCTAAGGCTTCAGAAACATTTAAAAAATACACGCTATTTTCTGTTAATCCCGTATATACCAGATAACCTGCCCCGCTCAAAAACAGCAACAAAGCCACCAAGTACATGGAAGTAGTATTTTTCTTCGCCATACAGGTTCCTATTCTCCTTTCACTTCCGCTTTCTCTTCAGAAACAGAGGCAGATTTTTTGGCAACAGCCTGGCGCCTTTGCTGGGCCAATGCGCGTAAATCTGCCACAGGGTCGCTTTCATCCACAATCTCACGCCCCAGTATTTCTTCCAGCACATCCTCAAGAGAAACCACACCCGCCAATCCGCCATACTCATCCAATACGACAAAAAGATGCGAGCGAGCATTTAAAAATTCCTGCAAAAGCCTATCCAAAGTCTGGCTTTCTTGCACAAAAAACACCGGCACCATAAGATCGCCAAGGGTGCATTTTTTGCCATCGGCCATGGCTCTGGCAATGGCGCGCCGTTCCACAATGCCCACAATATCTTCATTATTATCGGCATATAAAGGCACACGACTAAAATGCCAAATGTCCGGCACTTTGCAGGCTTCGTGCAAATCTAAATCCATGGACAAAGAAAATACCACCGTGCGTGGGGTCATAATATCCCAAACACGCTTTTTATCTAAAGAAAGTACATTGCGGATGGTATGTTCTTCATAAGGTTGAATATGTCCGGCTTTGCGCGAAAGGCTGGCCACAGCGCGGATATCGTCTTCCGACATTTGCGGCCCCTTATTGGCCGGTGAAATCATGCGCGTTATCAAGCCGGAAAGCCAAATAATGGGCGTTAAGATTTTTGTTAAAATAAATAATGGCCTAGCCATAATATTCGATGCAGTGTTAGCATAAACCACACCTATTGTTTTGGGGATAATTTCACCAAAAATCAATATTAAACAAGTAAATACGGCTGCAAAAATTCCCATATATGCCGAACCAAAAACAGCAGTAAAAGCAGCACCGGCCACAGCAGAGCCTGCCGTATTGGCTATAGTGTTTAATGTAAGCACAGCGGCAATGGGCTTTTCTACCTCAGAGCGCATGCGAAAAAGCATTTCACCGGAGATTTTGCCTTTTTTACGCAATTCTTCGATATGAGCCCAAGATACGGAATACAACATGGTTTCCGTTAAGGAGCAAACAGCGGAAATCACAAGGGCAAAACCCACCGCAAGAGCTAAAGTTAGCATATATTTTTCCTGTATAAGATATTTCCTAGTACAAGCATACTGTATGCAAGCATAATTAGCAAATATCTTTTCTGCACATGCCCGCAACGGATTTTTTCATGGTATTCTAACCCCAAAAAAAGCAAGGCGCGTTAAACACACCTTGCTTTAAACAATGCTTATGCTAGAAAAAGCTTATTTTTTAGATTCTTCTTTTTTTTCTGGTGCAGCAGGCTGTGCAGGCTCTGCTTTTTCTTCGGCACTTGCTGGCGCTGCTTCTTTAGCTTCTTCCTTAACATCTTCTTTAGGAGCGTCAGCTTCAGGAGCTGCCTTTTCTTCTGCCTTTGGTGCAGCGGCTGGTTCTTCGGGCACAACGCTTTTAAACTTAATGTCATGCTTATTCAATTCGGCAATAATGTCAGAAGACACATCCACAGAATTATCATAAGCTAAAGTGGCTTCTTTGCTTACAATAACAAGAAACTTTTTGTTCACACGATAATCGGCAATGGTGCGCAACATAAGGTCATTCAAAATATTAACCACATTTTGTTCTTCTGCGCCAATACGCTGTTGGTATTGCATGTAGATGGCTTGAACAGATTGTTGTAATTCTTTATTTTCAGGGTCTTTTTGAATGGCTTCTTGCAGCTTATTCAATTCTTCTTGCATTTCCAATTGCACTTGTTCTAAAAAGTTTACCCCATTCTTACCGGGGGTGCTTTCACGAAAAATACGCGCAGTATCCACAACACCCACAGCCGGTGGGGTTGAAGTTACTTTTTCCGCAGATTTTTCGGTGGAAATACAACCTGTGGTAAATACCATAAGCGCTACAACTAAAAACAAATTACATAAACGTGACATAAGTTCTCCTTAAAATATATGATTTGTGCATCACTGTGCACAAGGTAACATTGCAATATCACAAAACATGTACACAGTTGTACCGTTTAGCACACTCTTGCACAAGTCCATATGATGACAACAAAGATGTGTAGTACGTGTATTTGCTCAAAAACACAAGGATTAACATCTACCCAAGTTCCCAAGATGGATTGCCACGAAAATGCGCTAAAAAAAAACATCGTTGAACGCAAGTTTTGCAGCGCATTTTCTCGCAATGACGTACAAAAACAGCTCGTTGTATGTAAAATGGTGGTATCGTCCCTTGTTTTAAAAGATAAGGAACTTGCGCTTCGTATAGAGGAATTTCCACGCCTTTCAAAAACTTTGATACGAAGCAAGTAACCACTCAACGACCTTGCGAAGCAGTAGTCCCCATCGTCATCACGAGGAATGGCGCTGCAAGGCTTATGTTAAAAAATTGGCCTAGTAGCGCCATGACGTGGTGATCCATGCCTTTTAAGCTGTGACAAAGGAACGATTCTCCTAATGAAATTTGAAAGGCATGGATTGCCATCCCACGTCGCTGCATGCAGCTCCTCTGGACAGGCTCCAATGCGCTAAAAAAATCATCGTTGAACGCAAGTCTTGCAGCGCATTTTCTCGCAATTGTATAAAAACAGCTTATTGTATGTAAAATCAGTAGTTATTCCCTTTGCATCACAATTTTTAAAAAGCATAAATCACCACGAAAAAAACCATTTTATGCAAACACCCTCTACCACATAAGTCGACTACATAAAATCCTTATACAAGCTTTGTCTATGGGTAACCCTTGCTACGTAATTGCGCGTTTCGGCAATGGGCAGCACCGTGGTTAAACGTGTATAAACTTCGTTGGAGCTCAAGTTATTGATGGCAGCAAAGGCTTCTTCACGCGAATTGCCAAAAAAGCGTATGAGCCTGCCAATACCCATATTATAGGCGGCCATGGCACAATATTCGCGTGATTCACGATTGGTAACACCATTTAAATGACGGGTGAGCAAGAGGTGAAAATATGCGGTGCCAAACAGTATATTCAAATCCGGCTTAGACAAATCACTCAAACCTAAAGAGGCACTGCGTCCATATAAGAAACGGTGCACTTCACCACCGGCCGTGCTTGGTAAAAGTTGCATAAGCCCCATGGCCGATTGTGAACTTACCAAGGTGGGTGAAAAGTCGCTTTCTGTTTGGATAATAGCAAATATCAAATCTTTACGTAAATTAAACCTTTTAGCAGCCTGATCAACCAAATGTTCATATCTTTTGGCCTTACTCAAAAGGCTTTCGCCTGCGCGCGGCACATAGGCACGCTCTATGAGTGTTTTTTGCAAAGAAGCCAGCGAAGGGCGCTCAGGGGCACACACAAGGCTATTTGTGTGTAGCACAGGAGTATTTTGCAATTTGCTAAAACGTAAGGGTTCGCCATTATGGGTTAAAGGTTCGCCATAACCCAAGAAACGGTCCGGCACTTGCGCTACACCCTGATGATAGCTTGGTTCAATCAAACGCGCGGCTATGGATTTTTCTTGCGCAGGAGCAGGCACAAAATGCACGCCCGAAGATGAAAATTCTAGCCAAGGCGCAGAAGAAGTATAAGCCATATCTTCTGAACGCTTTGCAAAGTCTTTGGCATCTTTAATATCATGGCGCAGCACTGTTTTAGAAACAGCTGCGCGCATGCTAAAGCCTTTATTATTGGTAATGGGTAAGGGAAGATGTTCTTTTTGTACATTTTCTACTGTGTATGTAGATTTACGCCGTATCTCAAAACCGGTGTCCTGAGGCACAAAGCCTGTGACAAATACTAAAGCAACAAAACCCAATACCCCCATTCTGATAGGTGTCAGTGTATTTTTCATAGTATTATGCATAGCACATCTTATTTTATTAGCAACCATAAGTATTTCCTCTTAAATGTCTCAGCTGTTTTTTACAATACAAATGCACGCTGAGCTTAAGGAGTGACGGAGCAAAAAAATTTACATTTTTACTTGTGCCGCTTAAGCACAAATTTTCCTTTTATCGTTCTACCACTTTAACTTATGCAATTTTTTTGCCAGTTGCGTAAGATGCTTTATTTATATTCTAAAATTGTTCTTTCTGCCGCTTTGTCATTTTTTTGTTGCTTTGTCAACTGGGCTGTGTTTCCATGTCTGCACATGACTACATTATCTATTTTCCCGCATAGCCCTTGGTTGGCACCCCTGGCAGGATACAGTGACCTTACTTTCAGGCTTTTGTGCCGTGAATACGGCGCACGCGTGGCCTGCACAGAAATGGTCAGTGCCAAAGGGCTTGTTTACAAAAGCCCGGGCACAGAAGACTTGCTTGCCACCATAGCTAAAGACAGCCCTTTAGTGGTGCAGCTTTTTGGCAACGAAGTGCCTTTTATGCAAAAAGCCATGCACATTTTATTGGAGCAGGGTTTCAGATATTTTGACCTGAATATGGGCTGTTCTGTGCCCAAGGTAAACCGCACAGGCTGTGGCTCGGCCATGCTTAAAGACATAGAAAATAGCCTAAAAGTGGCAAAATGCATGATTGATATGGCCGATAAAGCTTGTGTTGGTTTTAAAATGCGCCTTGGCTGGAATGCCGCTTCCCCCATTTGGCAAGAACTGCCCTTACGCTTGCAAGATTTAGGTGCCGGTTGGATTACACTGCATCCACGCTATGCCGAACAAAAATTTACCGGCACAGCCCATTGGCAAAGCCTTGCCAGCTTAGAAAAAATGATGGATATTCCCTTGTTAGCCAGCGGAGATCTTTTTACAGCAGAAGACGGCATGCGTTGCCTTGCAGAAAGCCATGTTCAGGGACTTATGTTTGCACGCGGTGCCATGCAAAATCCGGCTATTTTTGCCGCATTCACATCCTTATATGAAGGTAAAAAGCTTGATCCATCTTTGGATATACACAAACCAGCGCCATTGCTACAACTCATACGCCGCCATATGGAACTTGCGCAAGAATATAGCACAGAACGTGTGGCGCTTTTAAAAATGCGCACATTTGTACCGCGCTATGTGCATTATTTTCCAGGTGTCAGAGTATTACGTCAATGTTTGGCTTCTTGCCAAAGCTTTGCCGCTTTGGACGAACTGTTAGAATCATTTTTATTTGCCAGCGAGAAATCTGAATCATGAATGTTATTCGAGCCCATTCTGCCGGTTTTTGCATGGGGGTTGCCCTTGCCTTGCAAAAACTTGACACCATAGTTGGCCAAGTGACCGATCAAGGCAAAGATTGTCACCAACGTATTTGTACTTTTGGCCCTATTATCCATAACCCACAAGTACTTATGCACTATGAAAACCAAGGTGTTACCTGTTTAAAAAATATACAAGACGCTAAAAATAAAGATATCATTGTTATCCGAGCTCACGGCATTCCCAAAGAAGAAGAACAAAGCCTTGGCGAAAAAGCCTCGCGCATTATAGACGCCACCTGCCCCAAGGTGAAAAAAGCGCAACTTGCCATAGCAAAGGCCACACAAAACGGAGCAACGCTATTACTTTTTGGTGAATGCAACCACCCAGAAGTACGCGGCCTTATTTCTTATGCTTGCCACGAAGCTTTGGTTTTTGATTCACTCAAAGAATTGCAAGCTATAAAGCTTTTACCGCAGCAAAATTATGTGCTTGCTTCACAAACCACACAGGATCAAGAACTTTTTTTAGAAATAGAATGCTATTTACGTGAAAAATTACACACCATGCCCGTGTTGGCAACCATTTGTAATGCCACAAAAAAACGTCAAGAAGAAGCCATGGAAATAGCTTTAAACGTGCAAGGCATGGTTATAGTTGGCGGCAAAGAAAGCGGCAATACTCGCCGCCTTGCCGATGTGGCAGCGTCTAAGGGGGTGCCCACGTGGCATGTGGAAAGTGTGACCGAATTATGCCCGGAATTTTTTAGTAATATACAAAATATTGGGCTTACAGCCGGCGCTTCTACCCCTAAAGAGCTCATCGACGAAGTCCACGATTTTCTCAAAGCTATTTAATATATAAAATGTTTTAAAAAAAAATGTAAAAAATTGTTTTTTACATGATGACTTTTTTTTATTAAGCCTTAAATAGTCATAAAAGCTTGTTGAAAAAGACAAAAATTAATGCCATACTGCTTTCAGCGTTTCCAATTTAAAGTTATTGCCCTAATGTTGTTTGGAAAAATGCCGTTATGGTGCATATGGTGAGAGCAAATATGCTTAACCGGCTGTTAACATCTTTACAGCATGAAAATTTATAAAAGTGAGAAAAATCATGTCGCAAACAAATATTCTTCTTGAAGCCGGAACAAATGAATTGGAAATTGTGGAATTTTTCATTGAAGAACACGAACTTGCAGAAGATGGTAGCCGCTTGCCCGAAACATACCGAGGGTTTTATGGCGTTAACGTAGCTAAAGTACTAGAAATTATTCGTATGCCCAAAGTTACAGAATTGCCAGAAGTACAACATCCTTGCGTGCTTGGTGCGTTTAATTTGCGCTCACATATTATACCCTTGGTAGATCTTGGTATGTGGCTTGGCAAACAAAGAGCAGACCTTGACGAAGAGCCAAAGACCATTGTCACAGAATTTAACTCTATCACCACAGCCTTTATGGTTTCTGGTGTTAACCGTATTCACCGTATTTCGTGGGAAGAAGTGGAAGCTCCAAGCCCATATGTATCAAGAATGTCTAACCATACGGTTATCGGTGTTGTGCGGCTTGAAGAACGCATTGTTTTCTTATTGGATTTAGAAAAAATTGTAGCCAACCTTAATCCTTCTTTGACCTTGCGTCTTGACGATTTGGAAGACCTTGACCCCAATGCACGCTACCGCGCCTTGGTGGTTGACGACTCAGCCCTTGTGCGCGAAATGTTGCGCGACCTCTTAGAAAAAGCCAACTTTGATGTGGAAATTGTAAACCACGGCGCTGCAGGTTGGGATCGCCTTGTGGAGTTTAAGCAAAAAGCTGAAGAAAGCGGACGCCCCCTCACTGACTTTGTTCAAGTGGTAGTTTCTGATATTGAAATGCCCATGATGGACGGGCACAGCTTAACAAAACGTGTTAAGGAAGATCCCATATTAAAACAACTTCCTGTTCTTTTGTTTTCTTCGCTTATTACAGATAAATTACGCCATAAGGGCGAAAGTGTTGGCGCTGATGATCAAATTTCAAAACCGGAAGTTACACACTTGGCAAGGCGTGCCATAGCCCTTATTCAAGAAAAAGAAGGCGGCCAGCAAAGCTAAACCAGCTACAAATTTGCCTGCTTTTTATAGGCTAATATTTCTTTAATCTGCCAAGAGGCTCAAATGGTGGTGAGCTATCGAAAAAGCAAGGCAGGCAAGTGGAATTCATCTCTACCTGCTGTATCTTATCTACCGCAGCGAGTGGATAAAACGGCACTTTTTGCATAGTCCGTTAACGTTTACTCTTGGTCGATTGCCCAGCCCTTGCTGCTATAAGCTCAGCCACAATACTTATGGCCATTTCTTCAGCGCTGGTGGCGCCTATGTCTAGCCCCATAGGACAGTGCACACAGGCTAATTCGGTATCAGGAAAGCCTTCTAAGCGTAATTCATTAAAAATATTATCTTTTTTTCGTTGCGTAGCGGCCATGCCTATATAGCGTGCAGGACTGTGCAGCATGTTTCTTAAAGCTATCGTATCGGTTTCAAAGCTGTGCGTTACAATGGCTATATAGTGTTTTGACTCTACCTTATATATTTCCTGTATATGTGCATAATCTTCGCAATGGATAAGACGATATGCTGTGGGAAAATGCTTTTTTTCTAAATATTCTTCGCGCATATCCATAACATCAATGCCAAAACCTGTATAATGGGCTAATTTGGCCACTTCCCTGCTCACGTGCCCTGCCCCCAATAAAAGCAAACGTGGCATTTGTGGGTCATAAAAAATAGCTACATCTGCTATATTTTCTGCTTGTTCTTCATTTTCCGCTGATATTTTATTTTCTTTTTCCATACTAATCCTTACGATTATATA
>CAYJGS010000022.1:0-18378 GCA_964369505.1 uncultured Desulfovibrionaceae bacterium
TGACGCAATTTTTTAAGATCTGAAAATTCACGTTTTGAAATTTTTTTAAAATATTACAACGTATTTTTATAATGCGGGAATTGTCAGCAGTTTGACGTATTGAATGCGTACTTCATGTTTGACAATTAAGAAGAAGTTTTGGGATAAAGAATAAGGCTGCTTATATCATTGTGATATGGCATATATCTTGGCAAAACAACCTTTAAGGAGGGTTTATATGGCTGAACCAAAGGATATGTATCGTTGTCAGATTGCAAATTGTGGCTATGTTTATGACCCAGATCGCGGAGATAAAAGAGCGAAAATTGCGGCGGGTGTAAAATTTGAAGACTTGCCAGAAACTTGGCATTGCCCTGTGTGTAAGGCGACGAAAAAAACATTTGTTGCCATGGGATAGAGTAGAAAAATCTCCGTATGTAGAAACATACGGAGATTTTTTATTACAAATTATCTTTTAGGTGTGTGCTCACCCTTATGTCGGCTTTGGGCAATGCTTCTTCTAGCCACGCGTGTATGGTTTTTTCCCAATTTTCTTCCGCTAAAAAGTCTTCAATATAGATATAGGCTTCACTGATAGGCAATTGTTGCTTAGAGAATTTTTCTTCAAGGCAGACTCGTACATAATTTTCACCTTGTTTGAATATATCGGAGCAAGCATTTTCTTTGAGACTCTTAAGAGGACTTTGCCATTCTTTGGGGAGTTTTTCTGCTTCTACTGTGATTTTATATTGTGTAATAACAATGGGTTCTTCTTTTTGTTCCACACCAGTTTCGGAGACGCTTTCGATTTTCTCTTTTATAGAAGATGTTGGAGTTTTTACATCTTTTTGTTCTGCTACCATACTTAAGGGAGGGCTAAGTTCTTCTTTTGTGTTTTGCGCTGTACTGTTTGTAGCACTTTCTATGGAGGTAGAGGCGGGAGTGTCGGTATCAGCGGTTTTTTGTTCGTTCGTATTTTGTAAAGCTTCCGAAGGAAGTTGTTTTGTTTCCACAGTATTAAGCACATGCTCTGTTGGAGATTGAGGTTCTTGCAAAGGTAGTACAGCAGGGGCAGCCGTGGCAACAGTGGCAGCAGGAGCAGCAGGAGAGGGTTTGAGTAATTTTGCAGAAATATCGTAGGATAAGTTTTCTAAAAGCGTTCCGGTGAGAAGGTCAAAAACTTCTTCAGAAGATTTATCAATCAGCTTTGTGGATATATCTGATATAGATAGTAAACTTGTCAGGAGTTCTTTTTCTTGGCTTGAGAGCACATATAAGCTTACTCTTTCCGGCAGGATAAAGTTTTGGGCATTTTTTTCATAATAATTTTGCACTTGATCTAAGGATGGCACAAAGTCGTGGCGCATAATATGCTCTTTAAAAAGCTTAACGGCTATACCATAACGCAATAAAGCACGCCAAGCTTCGATATCTACAACTTGCTCAGAAAAGTATTTGTCGAATTCACCTTCTGGGTAATCGGCGCGGATAATTTTTTCTTGGGCTTCTACCATGCTGTCTGTTATGAAAACACCCTTATTTTCAAGTTCTTGCAAGAATATTTCGTAAAAAATGAGCAGACTTAACGCATTGCCATATTGTGTACGTAAAAGCCCTAAACTGTCATTTTTTTTTGAGGCTAAAGATGCCAATTCAGGCGCTTGTATTTCTTGTAATGCCATGACGGTATTTAGCAAAATGGGTCTACCGTTCACAGTGGCTAAAGTTCCATTTTGGTTTGTCAGATTTTCGTAGCACCCTGTTAAAAACAGGGTAAGAATAAAAATAAGTGTATATTTTTGCATAATTTTTTCTGTGTTGTTTTGTTAGGCTATTTCTTTTTCGGAATCAGGCTCTTTTTTGAGCTGCATAAGCACAGTGCCTGCCAACTCTAAGGCTTTGGCAAAAGAATTCTCTGGCGCGGCATTGTTTTGTGTTTTTTGTAGCACATCAAGCCGTATTTCAAGGGTAGCCGGAGGATATAACTTTAAAGATTCTTCTTTGGCAAGGCAAGCCACAAGTTTATCTCCGTCTAAGTTTTTTTGACCTGCATTCCAATGTATAACGACTTTATCAATAAAAATATCAGCCCGTTGAGCTTCTAAGGTACTTAAAAGCTCTTTAAAAGACAATATGGCCAAAAAACTTGTAAATTCAGGCGGGAAAGAGCCAAAGCGGTCGCGCATACCCAAGGCTATTTCCTCTCGCAAAGCTCCCGTGGTGGCTGAGCTTAAGGACTTATAATAGCGTAAGCGTTCACGCCCATCTTGTACATAACATTCCGGAATATGTGCCGGAACGCCAATATTGAGTTCTGTATGGCTTGTCACGGCTGACGGGGTTCCTTTAAGGCGGCTCACGGCTTCTTCAAGCATTTCTAAAAAGAGATCAAGACCAAGGCGAGACATATGCCCAGATTGTACTTCGCCCAAAATATTGCCGGCACCACGTAAACGCAAGTCTTCCATGGCCACTTGAAAACCTGCGCCAAGGTAGTCCATTTCTAAGATAATGCGCATGCGTTCACGTGCTATATCCGAAAGTCTGTGTTCTTCTGGAATCACAAAATAGGCGTAAGCTTGCCTGTCGGAGCGTCCTACGCGTCCACGTAATTGATATAATTGCCCAAGTCCGAACATATGAGCTTGATCTACCACAAGGGTATTGGCGCGGGGAAAATCAAGGCCGGATTCTACAATGGATGTGCACACAAGAACATCTAATTCACCATGCCAAAAACGGTGCATGGTGCTTTCCAATTCTTTTTCTGCCATTTGTCCGTGTGCCATACCCACTCTGGCAGTGGTCACAAGGTTGCGCACGTATTCAGCAGTTCTTTCTAAACCTTGAACTCTGTTATATACCCAAAATACCTGACCTTCGCGAGCCAGTTCTCTTTCAAGTATATCTTTTAAAACTTTTCCGTCTTTTTGCAAAATGGCTGTGGCCACAGGTTTTCTTTCCGGAGGAGCTGTTTCTATGAGTGATAAATCGCGTATACCAGACATGGAGAGTTGCAAGGTACGCGGAATGGGGGTGGCTGTAAGGGTGAGCGCATCCACGTTTTTTTTCAAGGCTTTGAGCTTTTCTTTATGACGCACCCCAAAGCGTTGTTCTTCGTCTAAAATGAGTAAGGCCAAATTGGGTAAAGCTACGTCTTTAGAAAGCATTCTGTGTGTGCCGATGAGTATGTCTATATTGCCTTCTGCACTTGCTTTAAGAACTTCCTTTTGCTTTGCTTTGTTCACAAATCTGCTTAAAAGCCCCACATGTACGGGAAAACCCGCCAAGCGTTGCCTAAATGTTTGATAGTGTTGCTCTGCAAGCACTGTGGTTGGGCAAAGCATGGCCACTTGCCTGCCCTCGGCAGCGGCTCTAAAGGCGGCACGTAAGGCAACTTCTGTTTTGCCAAAACCCACATCGCCGCATACCAATCTGTCCATGGGTTGGCTTTTTTCCATATCGTCAAGAACATCGTGTATGGCTTTTGCTTGATCTGGTGTTTCTTCAAAGCCAAAGGTAGCTTCAAATTCGCGGTAAAGTTCATCTGGGGGGCTATAGGTGAAACCTTTGGCAACTTTGCGAAATGCATACATTTCCACAAGGTCAGCCGCAATTTTTTCTATGGCTTTGCGCGCTTTGTCTTTGCTATTTTGCCAATGACTTGCTCCAAGTCTGTCTAAGCTTGGTTCGGCTCCGTCACTACCTTTAAAGCGTTGGATGAGCGAAAGCCTGTCGGCGGGCACGTATAATTTATCTGCACCGGAATATTCTAATAATAAAAAGTCGTTGGCGGCTTCGCCCCTTTCTAAACGGTGCAAACCCATAAAGCGCGCAATGCCATAATCGCGGTGTACAAGCAGGTCACCCGGCACAATATCATCAAAAGTATCAAGGCCTTTAAATGCACCGGTGGGGATGCGACTGCGTTTTTCTGCTTTGGGATATATGATGTCTTCGCCAAGCACCAGCACATTGTCCCACAAAAGTTCTATACCGCTGCGCCAAGGGGAAATGAGCGCAAATAAACCAGATGAATGGGGAAGATATCGCAAGTGTGGGTGTATGCCGTCTTGCTCGGCAAGGCTTAAAAATTTTGCGCGACTTCGTTCAGAGGTAAAAGAAAGCAGTACTTGTCTTTTGTTTCCTTGCCATTCTTTTAAAGCCGTCATCAGTTGTTGCCAAGGCCTGTCCATGGCATTGGGCATGGGAAAAAGCTCTGTAAAGTTTCTATATTCTTTTTCCGGCAAGTCTTCATGTTCTTTTTGGGTATTGTTTTTGTGTAAATCTTTGCCCACACCCATGATAAGAGGCTCAAAATAAAAAACTTTATTTTTACCTTCTAAAAGAGCGAGGGCAGAGCTTGCTTCGCGCAAGGCCATGCGTGCAGGTTGTGCCACTTGTATTGCCCTGCCACCCATAAGCAGTTCTTTATTTTTTGCGGTAATGCCTTGGGTATCGTCTTCCACACTTTCGCTAAGAATACGCTTTGTACTTTCTATGCAATCCTTGGTGTCGGCAAGGCCGGGTAATAGCCAAACTGTGTCTTTGGGGAGCCATTCTTCAAGCACAGTGGGGGCGTCATAGAAAATGCCTGGCAAAAGACCAGTGCCGCCCACAAGCAAATTCTTTTTAAAGTCATGTAGAGCGTTTTCGTCTATAAAACCTTTGTGCAAAAGCCTTTGGAAACGTTCTTGAGCTTTCTTTTGCCATGGTGAGCTTGCGGTGATGGGTAGGGGAGGGATGAGCGTTATTTCTGCAATATCCATGAGTGAACGTTGCGAAACTGCGTCAAAAAGGCGCATGTCTTCTATAATATCCCCAAAAAATTCTATGCGTACAGGTTTTTCATATCCCGGAGGGAATATGTCTAAAATATCACCGCGCCTTGCAATGTCGCCTTTGCGTGTAACCATCTGAACACGCTCATAATTCCATTCAATTGCTTGTTCTATCAGCAATTCTGGAGACATGTCGGCGCCTTTTTGTAAAATAAGCTCATGCGTATCAAAAAAATCGCGTGGCATATATTTAATAAGCAGATTATCCGGCGTGAGCACAAGGCAAGTGGCTTTGCCGTATTGCAAGGCGTAAAAAGCAGCCATGCGATCTGCCCAAGATGCAGTAAGCCCTGTTTGTAAAACACCGGGCGGGAGGGAAAGTATGGGGCTTTGCCACCGTGGCTTGTGTATGTCTGGTGCAGCTAGGGAAATTTCTGGTGTGAATAATTGGAGCAATGCTCGCACGTTATTAAATTCTTCGCGGCTTTGTACCAGTATTATACTGCTTTTGCCTTGCGCTACAGCTTCTAAGGCAAGCTGTGCTTTACTTGCCAAGCCGCTACGGCCTAGTTGTGTTATGGATGTTGTGGAAAGGATTTTTTGTAAAGTAGACATGGTATTTATATAGTTCGATATTATGTTTAAGGTATGGAGAATGCGTTTTCCCCACATGTGCAAGCTAAGATATATTGATATTAAGTACAAGAAGATTTTACGTAAATAACACAAAAACTTTTTTTGTGATGAAGAAGCAGAAATATGAAGGCTATTTTGTTATAGTCTTACACGAACAAAAAGGTATGTGAAAAAAAAAACAAAAATACCTAAAAATGTCTTTTGGAAGACAGTTTATTTGCCAAGGTCTTTGTATGTAACGCATAGGCAGACGTGATTTTATCACAAAAATTATGCAAGCAGGAGTTTTTTATGACCCAACAAGTTCAACAAAAACAAACATCACCTGAGGTAGTAAGAAATTACGATCCTATAAAATTATTACACACAGCCATTGGCTTATCTCTTATGTTCTTGGGTAAATATGTACCGTCACCCACCATGGTGGTGGAAAGTTCGCCGCGTCTTTTGGAAATGGGATTTCCCGCTGTTGATGGCGGTGTGTTGTTGTCCATGTCGCCGCTTGGTATGAATATTTTGTTACTTTTTCTTGGGGTTGTGTATTTATGGTCTACGGTAGATACTGTGTGGCCTGGCTTGTTGGGCGTTGTTTTGCTTGGTTTTAGTGATTATGCCCCCATGAATGCGGTGCTTTCGCAATTTATGGGAAATCCCATGACTGTGTATATTTTCTTTCTCATGGTATTTAGTGCTATTCTTGTGCACAGTAATATTTCTGCTTATTTAGCACGCTGGATGTTGACTCTTCCCATTGTGCGCGGCAAGCCTTGGGCCATAACAGGCATGTTTTTATTTGCCAGTTATTGTGTTGCTTGTGTAGAGCAAGTGAGTGCTGTCTTTTTGATGTGGCCGGCTTTGTATGTGCTTTTTG
Source organism: uncultured Desulfovibrionaceae bacterium (assembly GCA_964369505.1). GTDB lineage: Bacteria > Desulfobacterota > Desulfovibrionia > Desulfovibrionales > Desulfovibrionaceae > CAYJAD01. The sequence continues at coordinate 6,268 of CAYJGS010000022.1, forward strand.
AATGCGCTGGATATAAGAAAGGTGAAAAATATACCAGCCTTATGCTGGTGAATTGTATTATTATGATTTTACTTTCTTTTGCCACGGATCCCATTAAAGGGGGATCTTTCTATGTGCTTTCTAATCTGTACAATTTGGCGGCCAATAATCCAGAAATGAATGTGCCAATTATTAATAATGCCTATTTCATGCTTTTTGGTTTTACAATTTCTATTATTTCAATGTTTTGTTTGCTCTTGAGCATGAAGTTTGTATTTCGGGTGGATGTGAGCAAATTGCGTGATTTTAATCCTGATGAACTTAATCGCAATCCTCTTCCCCCCATGACCTGGCAACAAAAGTGCACCATTATATTCTTTTTACTTTTTGCTTTTTATATGTTGTTGCCGGGTATACTTGGCAAATCTTCTGCCTTGGGCGCTTTCCTTGGGCAAAATATGTTGGCCGGAACAATGATAGTGGTGTGTATTTTATCATTTATTAACTTCCGTGGTATGGCTGCTGCCAATATAGATGAATACAGCTCCAAATTCCCTTGGCGCGTATATTTGCTTATTGCTGTGGCTTTGTTCCTTGGCGGAGCCATGGTAAAGCCTACAACCCATGTGTCCATATTCATGGAATATGCTTTGCGCACACTTTTAGAAGGTATGAGCTATATTCCTTTGGTTATTTTCGCTTGCGGTATTGCCATGCTGGCCACGAATTTTTGCAATTCTGTGGCTTCTGGTCTTATTTTTACTCCAGTGCTTATAGCCACTTGTAATGCTCTTGGTTTTCCTTCTGCACCGCTTTTGGCTTGCTTTTTCTTTACAACCATGATTGCTGCGGTAACACCGGCAGCGTCGCCTTTTGCAGCTTTACTTTTTGCTAATAAAGCATGGATAGATACTGGCGTTGCCACGCGATATTCTCTTGTGTCTTCCATCATTGTGTTGGTAGTTATTTCTATTGTAGGTGTGCCCATGGCAACTATGTTGTTTTAATTGAGACTTTGTCAGCACTCTAAAAATCCTCTTGCATTATGTGCAAGAGGATTTTTTTGTATATAACCGCATGAATAATAAAAAATAGTGCAATAATATTATATATATGATATGTTTTTTTAGGCTTTATAAATAGGGTTGTGTGCCCATAATTTTGTATAGTAAGGAGAAAACTATGTTTTGCAATCAATGTGAACAAACAGCAAAGAAAAAAGCGTGTACTATCAAAGGTGTGTGCGGTAAAAGTGCAGAAGTAGCAATATTACAAGATGAACTTATGCATGCTTTACGTATGGCTGCTTTTGAAAGCGTGCAAAATGCACAAAATTCAGAAACAGTACCTGAAGAGTTTTGCGATTATGACCAAAAAGAATTTAATACATTTTTGCTTGGTGCTGTTTTTGCGACATTAACTAATGTAAATTTTGACCCTGCCGTTTTGCAAAGGCTTATTCAAGAAGCTATAGATTGGAAAACAAAATTCAGAGCAAAAGATACTGAAGACGATAAAAAAGAATCTGCAACCGTGAGCATGGAGTCTTTGCACGAAGATCCTGTACTTTGTTCTGCCATGCAGACATTGTTTTATGGGGTAAAAGGATTGGCAGCCTATGCGTATCATGTGCAAAATATTAAGAAACAATTTTCTAAAGATATGCCAAAAGCCTTGCAAAATATAACTGATTTTATAAAAAAAGCACTAATATTACATATTCATGGCAATGGTTCACACGATGTAAAATTGCATCTTGATATGTTACTTGAATGCGGCATGGTAAATATGCTAGCCATGGAAGAATTGGAAAAAGCTCATGTGGAGGCTTTTGGACATCCGGAACCCACCAAGGTAGCACTTGGACAGCAAGCAGGAAAGGCCATATTAATTTCTGGTCATGATTTAGGTGATTTATATGCTCTTTTACAGCAAACTGAGGGTAAAGGTATTCATGTTTATACCCATGGTGAAATGTTACCGGCCCATGCGTATCCAGCTTTAAAGGCTTTTGCGCATTTAAAGGGGCACTATGGAACAGCATGGCAAAATCAAAAAAGCGAGCTTCCGGTTTTTCCGGGCGCCATAGTGTTTACATCTAATTGTATTCAAGATCCAGGAATTTCCGGCAATAAATATTTTACTTGTGGCTCTGTAGCATGGCCCAATGTGGAACACTGCAACAATCAAGATTTTAGCAAAGTCATTGATAAAGCTTTAGAATTGCAAGGTTTTGCCAGCACAGAAGAAAAGGGCGAAGTTACTGTTGGCTTTGGACGCAAAGCTTTGTCTGACGCTTTGCCAAAAGTGGTAGAGGGTATTAAAAATCACACCATACAACATATCTTCTTGGTGGGAGGCTGTGACGGCGCTGCCCTTGGGCGAGACTACTATACAGAATTTGTGGAAATGACCCCACAAAATACTTTAATATTAACATTAGCGTGCGGTAAGTTCAGATTTTTTAGTAAAAATTTTGGAGTGTTAGATGATATACCACGTCTTTTAGATGTGGGTCAATGCAACGATGCCTTTGCGGCCATAAAAACTCTTGAAGCCCTTGCAAGCGCTCTTGAATGTAGTATTCAAGAATTGCCTGTTTCCATAATCCTTTCGTGGTATGAGCAAAAAGCTGTATCTGTGCTCCTTTCTTTATTAGCTCTAAATATACGCGATATACGCTTAGGCCCATCTTTGCCTGCGTTTATAGCACCACAAATCTGGGAAATTATGCAAAAAACATGGAATATTAAAAGTATAAGTAGCGCGAGAGAAGATTTAGAACACATATTACAGTTGCCCTAAAATAATTGCATAACAACCTGAGAATAAAGCTGCGAAGGATCACAAAAAAATGTAAAAAATTGCTGATCCTTCGTATTACTCTGAATCGTATATGTTTTTAATATGTTAATGTTAAATTGCTTTGGTTGACTCTAGAAAAAATCCATGGTAGCGTGCGCTATCTGTATTGATTTTAAGGGTTGTTATGTTATTTGTTCCGCCAGCGAGGAAGTTTTTTCCATTCTTGTTGTCACCAGTACTATTTGTAATGGTGGGCTTTGTGTTGCTCTTTGTTTCAAATTCGTATGCTATTGAAAATATAAAGAAAAAGATTGTTAAAGTTGGTTATGTAACTGGGGTGGGTATTACTCGTGATTATGGAGCTGAAAACCCTCACGGCTATATATATAATATTTTAGACCAATTGAGTAAAATTTCTCATTTCAAATTTGTGTATTTTCCTTTCAATACCCGAGCTGCTATGCTTTCTTCTCTCAAAAATGGGCAGATTGATATGGCAGGGCCTGTTGTCAAGAATTCAGAAACATTAAATAATTTTTTGTTTACGTCTGATGCTGTTGGTACAGCACAAGCTATGCTTGTGACGAAGGACAGAAAAACATTTCCTTATTACGATGATCCCGCAAGCCTAAATGGAAAAACAGTAGCCAGTTATTATGGAAATCCTTTTGAGCAAGAACTGAATGCCTATTGCGAAAAAAATAATATAAAAATTAAATATTTGCGTAAGATACCTTCTGACTATGATACCATTGAAGCCGACTTGTATTTAGTGAGCAACTTATTTGGTGCCTTTAAGGATTATTTTTCTGTAATTAATCTTGAAAGCTTTAATTTCTATTTTGTTTTTAACAAAAATAACAATAGCTTGCATGCAGATATGCTGGATGCTTTTTTAAAGCTTACAAGTACAGACGGTAATTTTTTTCACGAAATGTATCTATCGCATTTTAGTAATTCTTTGACTCGTAGATATCTTACCCGGAACGAAATGGAATTGTTACACGGTAAAGTTTTTACGGTGGGTTATGTTTCGGGACATCCTCCCTTGCAATTTACCAATGAAGAAGGACTTCCTGACGGTATTAGCATTGAAGTTTTGAATGTATTAGCCGAAAAATATGGATTTTCAGTTAATTATGTTCCTTATTCACCAGATGGGGATAGAGCAATTCATGAAAATTTTGATATGATTCTTTCGTTGATAGGAGAAAGGGATCATTTAAAGAATTTTTATAATATTACAGATGAATATATACGATTGTCACTCATGCTCGTATTAGATGGTGGTAGATCTTTGATTGATGATGTAAAAAATAGAGATGATACCATAGGTATTTTAAACTATGTTTTTCTTGAGCATTCTGATATTGTGAAAGAGTTTAAGAATGCAAATATAATTTTTTACAACAGTGTTCAAGAACTTATACAAGCATACCATGATGGGCACGTTCAATCTGCCCTGATGTCTAGTGCCGGCGTAAACTTGGTAAATAAACTTGTTACTTCAGATTTTGATGTACTTGGAACAAATATACACTTACCATTTAAAATTTTGATCTCCAAAAAACTTCCATTCTCGTATGTAGAAATTTTTAATATAATATTAGACCACACAAATAAAAATGAATTTTCAGAAATAATAACTAGGCAAACTTTGAATATTGCTCCAGAATTGACAATTTCAAATATGGCAAAAGAGTTTTATATAGAAATATGTGTTTTTATAATTTTACTTGGTTTATCTATTTCGTTAATGGTTATTTCTTTCAAGAATAGAAGGAGAAAAGAAGTTCTTGAAGCTGTTAAATATGATGAATTAACAGGATTTATTACGCATAAATTTTTTGAAAGTAATATAAAGGAAATATTAAAAACAGCTAGTCCCGGTGAATATGAATTTTTGTCTATTGATATAGATTCTTTTAAAACAATTACAACATACTATAATTACGATCATGCCACAAAAGTAATTCAAGTAATGGCGCATGCGCTGAATGAAGCGTTAATGCTTGAAAAAAACATGATTACGCGTATTTATGCTGATAATTTTGTTGTTTTCCGCAAAACATCTCACGCTAAAGATATTGAAATAGTTATTAATGACTTTGTGCTACCACGCACAGAAGAGTTTTTGGGTGAAAATTATCATTTGAGTTTATCTGTTGGTATTTATGTTATTCAAAATTGTGATGATAAAATCCACTCCATGATTGATTTTGCAGATACTGCACGACATAAGGGTAAGGATACACTTGATACCACGTATTTTTATTTTGACGACCACATGATGCGTGAATATAATCATAAGCTTAATATTACTTTTAGAATGGAAAAAGCTCTTCGTGATAATGAGTTTAAGCTTATTTTTCAGCCCAAAGTGAATTTTCAAACATTAAAAATTGAAGGAGCCGAAGGGCTTGTCAGATGGATCGGTTCTGATGGTGAAACGGTATACCCGTCTGATTTTATTCCTGTTTTTGAGCAAAATGGTTTTATTGCCAAACTAGATTTATATGTTTTTGCAAAAGTATGTAGATTTATTAAAGAAAATAGTTTAAAGATGGATATTCCTTTGCTTTCTGCTAATTTGTCGGCAAGAACCATGCTTGAAGATGGCATCGCTACACATTTAAAAGAAATTGCAGATAAATTTGAGGTTGATACCGGTAGGATTGAGCTTGAAGTGACTGAAAGTGCCATGGTAGAAGAATTTGCTTTGGGAAAAGTTAAAGAACTTAAGGACGCTGGTTTTGTTGTATCTATTGATGATTTTGGTACCGGTGCCTCTTCTTTAAATCGCTTAAGTGCTATGGATACAGATATTTTGAAGCTTGATAAAGCTTTTTTGGATATGGGGAATGAAAATAAGAGAAATGAGATAGTTGTTAAGCAAACTATTGAAATGGCAAAAAAACTCAATATCAGAACTGTTGCTGAAGGTGTGGAAACTGCTGGGCAGGCGCATTGGCTAAGGCAACTTGGTTGTGATTATGCGCAAGGATATTATTTTGCAAGACCCATGACCGAAGAAGATTTTAAAGAACTGCTTCTTGCGGGTAAAACATATATAATTGAAAATTAAACATAAATCATACATTTTAAAACGCGCACATGCTTGAAGCTTATGCACTGTGTGTAGTTCTAGCCTATTTCTTTGGCATTGCGCCTTGTGTAAAAAAAATGTATTCTTGTTTTTTCGTGTCAAGTATCGTGTATGCGAACCTTAAATAACAAGCTTTTCATGAGTAGGAGTTTTTTGTGAAAAAAATATTGTGCTTTTCTGTAGCGTTATTGGCTCTTTTGTCTATGGTTTCTTTTACAGGCATTGTAAATGTCCATGCGGCTACGGTAAACCAAGTGGCTGCTGTGGTTAACGGTTCTATGATTTCTTATTTCGATGTACAACAATCTGCCATACCCGAATTGCGCAGAGCCGGAATAGACCCTAAAAAATCTGCTAATAAGTCAAAGGTTAAAGAAGTCTATGCAAAAGTGCTTGAAAACTTGATTGTAGAAACCTTGTTGGTGAACGAAGCAGAAAAAAATGGCATTACTGCTACACAACAAGAAATAGACGCAGAACTTGCTAAGATGATGCAACAGAGCAATCTTTCCAAGGCCGCTTTTGAAAAACAGCTTAAATCAGAAGGTTTAACGCCGGGCTTATTGCGTGAACGAATCCAAAAAACTATTGTGCGCCAAAAGCTTATGGGCATGATGGTAGGGCGCAAAATTGTTCTGTCTCCAGAAGATGTTGAAGCTTATTATAATGAGAATAAAGAAAAACTTACTGCAAAATCTGATACGCAATTGGCTTTAATTGTATATCCCAATAATATAGATCCTGTGCCCTATGCAAAACAATTTGCTAAAGATTCTTCAAGTTTTGCCGCTACAGTTGCCAAAATTTCTGTAGGCCCCAATAAAGAAAACGGTGGTAGCTTGGGCAGTGTACCTCTAAATAAGCTGGATCCACGTTTGGCTAAGCTTATTGAGTCTTTGCCTGTAGGCGGAGTGACTCCTATTCTTACTTTAAATAACCAAAAGGCACAATTTAAAGTTGTGAGTAAGTCTAAGGGTGGAGAGATGCTGACATTTGAGCAAGCAAAGCCCATGATTGAAAATATGTTGCGCCAACCTATGTTACAAGAGCGTTTTGAAGAATATGTGGCACAATTGCGGAGTAGAGCTGTTGTAGATATTCGTATGTAATAGGCGATTTAGGAAATATTTGGGCAGATTTATTTGTATAACTTGTTTACTTGTGGTGTGAGCAAAGCATGAGCATGACCTTAGAAGAATTGGGATTGGTTTTACGTACAGAGCGTGAAAAACGTAACCTCAGTTTAGACGATGTTGCAGAAACATTAAAAGTGAGCGCAAAAGTTCTTCGCGGTATAGAGTCTGGGGATAAAGAATCTTTACCGCATGCTGTGTATGTGCGTGGATTTATTTTGTCTTATGGAAAAATGCTTGGGCTTGATACAGCAGATTTTTTGACTGTTGAAGGCTTATACGATGCAGACGAAATGCACACTGTACAATCATATAAAGAAACAAGTGCTATTCATACTTCTAAGGGAAAAGCCCCAATTATTCTTATTGTTATTGTGCTTTTGTGCGCTGTCGGAGCTGCATTGGTTTGGGCTTATCGTGACGCAGATCTTTTTTCAAAATTACAGAATGAACATCTGACCACAGCGCAACCTGCCCCTCCTTTGCCTAGCGCTACTATGCAAAATCCGGTGGCGCCTGCGCAAAATGATAGTGCAACTTCTGAAGTATCCGGTGCAAAAAACACAGAAACTGTGCCAGAAAACTCTCAAAAAACTCCTGAGGAATCTTTGGCAGCACAGTCAGAAACTACGCCAGAAGAAAATGCAGCTGCCGAAAATGAACCCCTTGAAGAAAGTGCCGCAGAGGCTGTTTTACAGCTTGATGTAAGCGAAAGCCAAGATGTTGCACAAATAACTGAAGAACCTGTTGTGTTGGCACAAACAAGTGATGCACAAGCCCAAGATGGCCCGCATAAAGTTATTATAACTTCCGTGGCACCTTGTTGGATTCATTCCACAGCGGATGATACAGATACACGGCAGTTTTCTCTGGAAAGGGGCGATACATTCGCTTTAACATTTAATGAAAACCTTGTGCTCAAACTTGGTAATGCCGGTGGAGTACGCATACATTATAATGGTAAGGAATTGCCACCTCCAGGTAAAGATGGGCAAGTAAAAACTTTGCGTTTCCCCATACAGTAATAGCGCAAAATTTTACCTGTATTTTTAATGATATTTTTGGCTTGTTATGGAATGGAATGATACAGCCCTTGTGCTGCATGTGGGGCGCTTTAAAGAATCTGACATGTGGGTAAGGTTGTTGTTTGAGCATCATGGTCTTGTAACAGCTTTTGCTTTTGGGGGCAGCCGCAGTAGACGTCGTTTCTGTGGCTGCCTTGATGTTTTAAATACTGTTACTTGCAGAGTTAAAACTACGCGACAAGGGCAGTATATGGCTTTGGAAGAAGGTGTGCTCAAAAAAGGCCCTGATGTTTTGCGAACGCAATGGGATAGGCTTGGTATGGCCATGAATTGCGTAAAGTTTCTAGAAGTTTTTGGTGTTGCTCGCGAAGGTGCCAAGGCTTCGTTTAGTCTTATGCAAAATATACTGGATGTTTTTGAAAAGCCTAAGCTTGCGCATAATTTATATCCTTTGCTTTTCCGTTTGCGCATGGCTTCAGAGCAGGGCTTTGCTCCAGATTTTGCCGTATGTGCTTTGTGTGGCTCTTCCTTGCAAGCGCAAGGAGGCGTTTTTCATATGGATGAAGGAAATACACATTGTATTTCTTGCGCTCAAAGGCATGGGAAAGAGTTTGCTTATGCATATACTCTTAGCTTGGCTGCAAAAAGTCTTGAATTTCTGCGAAAAGTGCAGTTTAACCCACCAAATACGTGGGATGTGCTTGATTTACATTTCAAAGAAAGGCAAGATTGTTGTAGAGCTATAGATGGCTTTGTGCAATTCCATCTTGGAATCGCTTTTGACGAAGGGCGTTTTAAAAAGATTTAAATTTTTTAGGCTTAATTGAACTTAAACATTCTAATTATTTATTAAAGGGTATTCCATGTATTTTCAGGATGTCATCCTCACCTTGCACAAATTTTGGGCTGAACACGGTTGTGTTATTGAACAGCCAAGTGGCGTAGAATGTGGCGCCGGAACGTTTAACCCGCACACTTTTTTACGTGTTATTGGGCCAGAGCCTTGGAATGTAGCCTATGTGGAACCTTCTCGTAGGCCCACAGACGGGCGTTATGGCGAAAATCCCAACCGTTTACAAAGATATTTTCAATATCAAGTGATTTTAAAGCCTTCTCCAGAAAATGTTCAAGAGTTGTATCTTGCAAGCTTGAAGGCTTTGGGGCTTGACTCTACTCGTCATGATATACGTTTTGTAGAAGACGACTGGGAATCGCCAACTCTTGGAGCTTGGGGACTTGGTTGGGAAGTGTGGTTAAATGGTATGGAAGTGACACAGTTTACCTATTTTCAGCAAGTGGGGGGCATAGATTTAGCGCCCATCAGTGTGGAGCTGACCTATGGCCTTGAACGTTTGGCTATGTATTTGCAAGGTGTTGAATCTGTGTATGATTTAGCGTGGAATAAACACGTGACCTATGGGCAAATGTATCACCAAAACGAAGTGGAGCAATCTCGTTATAATTTTGAAGCCAGCGATGCCAATATGCTTTTGCAATTTTTTAATTCTTGCGAAGCTGAATGCAAAAAGCTTTTGGAACTTGAATTGCCCTGGCCTGCGTATGATTATTGCTTAAAGTGTTCGCATACCTTTAACTTGCTTGACGCTCGTGGAGCTATTTCTATAACAGAGCGTACCGGCTATATAGGCAGAGTGCGCGCTCTGGCTTCTGGAGTGGCACGTTTATACGCAGCGCAAAGAGAAGCGCTGAATTATCCCATGTTACGGTCGTAGCAGATTTTTATCAACTTGATGAAGGAAAATATATGTCTACTTTCATACTTGAAATAGGAAGTGAAGAAATACCGGCCCGTTTTTTGGCTCACGAAGAAATGGAGCTCAGACACCGTTTTGAAGGCGCTTTAGAAGCTTCTGGCATTGAATACAAAAATATATCCGTACTTTCTACACCTCGCCGTGTGGTTGTATGTCTTTATGATGTGAATCCTGTGCAAAGCGAAAAGGAAGAAGTGATTTCCGGGCCGCCGGTGCGTGTGGCTTATGCCGCAGACAAAACACCCACTAAGGCGCTTGAAGGTTTTGTGCGCACCAATGGCGTGAACCTTGAAGATGTTTTTGTGCAAGAAACAGATAAGGGTGCTTATGTAGCTGTGCGCAAACGTATAGGGGGCGCCAATGTTGCAGAACTTTTGGCAGAAATTTGCCCAAATATTATCCAGACCATGCCTTTCCCTAAAAAAATGCGCTGGGGAGCACAAAACTTTGCCTATGCTCGCCCTTTGCGTTGGATTTTGGCATTGTTTGATGCAGATGTAGTTCCTTTTACGGTGGGACCCATTACTTCAGACAGAAATACGTGGGGACACAGAATTCATGGACGCGCTAAAGGCGTAGAAAACGATGCGGCCATTATTATTCCCATTGCCCATGCCCATGAATTGTTAGACACTTTACGCCAAAAAGGCGGTGTGGAACCAGACGCCACAGAGCGCCGTAAAATTATTGTGGAAGGCGGTAATGACGCTGCAAAAGCCCTTGACGGTATTGTTTTGTGGAAAGACAGCCTTTTGGACGAAGTGCAAGGTCTTTGTGAACATCCTGTACCGCTCATTGGCAATATCGACCCTTCATTTCTTGAAGTACCGCGTGAAGTTTTGCTCACCAGTATGGAAAGTCATCAAAAAAGTTTTGGTCTTGAAGACAGCAAGGGCAATCTTTTGCCACATTTTTTGACTGTGCTTAATATGCGTCCTGTAGATATGGATGTGGTGCAACAAGGTTGGGAGCGTGTGTTGCGCGCACGCCTTGAAGACGCACGCTTTTTTTGGCGTTCTGATCTTGAAAATGATTTTGACCATTGGCTGCAGCGTTTAGATTCAGTTATTTTTATTGGTCCTTTGGGTTCCATGGGAGATAAAACGCGCCGTTTAGAGGCTCTTTGTGCTTGGCTTGCTAAAGAATGCGGCAAGGCAGATGAAAAAGAAGCCGCCAAAGCAGGGCGCTTATCTAAGGCAGATCTTGTGTCGGGTATGGTGGGTGAATTTGACACCTTGCAAGGTATTATGGGCGGTATTTATGCCCGTAAAAAAGGCGAAACAGAAGCCGTGGTCATGGCTTTGCAAGAACAATATTTACCGGCAGGCCCTGAAACAGCCATGCCGCAAAGTCTCTTAGGAGCTTTGTTGTCCATTGCCGATAAGGCAGATACCCTTGTGGGGTGCTTTGGACTTGGCATGGTGCCTACAGGCACGGCTGACCCTAATGGTTTGCGTCGTGCAGCCTTAGGTATTACGCGCTGCTTGTTAGAATTTGATATAGACCTTGATGTGCGCAAACTTTTTGCTAAGGCACATGCATTGTATGGACAACGCACGTGGAAGCTTAATTTTGAAGAATGCATGCAGAAATTGGATGAATTTTTTGCTGGGCGCGTAAAAAATTATTGGCAAGGTAAAGGTGCAGATACTTTGCTTGTGGATGCCACCTTAGGAGCCGGCAGTTTTGATGTGTGTGCTGCCTATGGCCGTTTGCAAGCTTTGCAAAGTTTGCACGCAAGCCCACGCTATACAGAAGCTGTGCAAACATTTAAGCGTGTTTCTAATATTGTGCGCAAGCAAGGCCAAGAATATGCCTTAAATGCTGTGTACAAAACTGAACTTTTGCAAGAAGATGGCGAAAAGAATTTGGCAAAAGCTCTTGATGTGGCTTTGCCTAAATTTGATACATATTGGAATAATAAAGAATTTTCTGCCATTCCTGAACTGTTATTAGAACTTCGCCCCGCTGTGGATGCTTTTTTTGAAACGGTAATGGTTATGTGTGAAGAAGAAGAATTGCGTATAAATCGTTTGAATTTACTTAAAGCTCTTATGGATAGAATGGGTAATTTTGCCGATTTTTCTGCACTGCAAGTATAGGTGCATATCTTTCCTTCATAATATTACTTGACACTATGCAGGAAAGAAGATAACTATGCGCGTTCGACATGCTGGGAACACTCAGAAGCCGCTTCTGTAAGGCTTGAGTAAAATATATTTGAAAACTATTCGGAGGAAACCGTGGCTAACCATAAGTCTGCCATTAAGCGTCACAAGCAAAGTCTT
>CAYJGS010000023.1:0-11127 GCA_964369505.1 uncultured Desulfovibrionaceae bacterium
ATTTAACGGGCAAGCAAAGCTCGCCCTATTCCTGATTTATCGATCGTGCTGACTAAAGTCAGCACTCTAAAAAGCTATGTTATTTTCCTTGTGGAGGATTCATACTTATGGGATCATATTCATTTATATCACGCTTTTTTTGCATATATTCTCTTATAATATCAATACGTTTTTCAAAATCTGCCTTATCTTTTTTTGAAACACTTTCGGCTCTTGGGCTCATGGCTGTGCTGGGATTAATATATTTTCCATTGAGCTTAAGTCTAAAATCCAAGTGCGGGCCGGTGGAATATCCTGTGCTCCCTACATAACCTATAACTTGCCCTTGGCGCACACTACTACCTTTTTTAATACCTTTACCATAACGAGACATATGTGAATACATAGATTCAAAACCAGAACTGTGTCGTATTTTTATATGATTTCCAAAACCTTTAACCCAGCCTCGTACAGTTACTGTACCTGCTCCTACAGCCATAATAGGTGTTCCTGTGGGGGCACCATAATCAATACCAAGATGGGGGCGCCTGTCGCCAAATATAGGATGTTTACGACTTCTGCTGTATCCAGAAGTAACGCGCGTAAAAGAAAGGGGAGATTGTAACAATACTTTTTTTAGATTTTCGCCTTTTTTATTATAATATCCTTCTTTTCTTTTGGCATCATAAAATAAAAAAGCTTCATAAACTTTATTTTTATTATTAAAAGTTGCGCCTAATGCACGTCCATAAGCTTTAAATTCTCCATCCCTATATAATTTTTCTACCAATATAGAAAAAGAATCACCTGTTTGAATATCGCGCACAAAATTTACTTCCCACGCGAAAAGATTTGCTATTCTAATAGCTAAAGCAGGTGTTTCTCCCAAATTTGTAACGCTATTAAATAAATTGTCTTCAATGGTATTTTCCACAAATGTAAGTTTTTTATCATAAGCTATTTCTTCAATTTTTGCTACAGGAGGAGAATTTTCTACTATAAGCTTTTTAAAATTATCAACTTCATATTCAAAGCGTATTATTTTTTCAGTTTCAGTATTATATTCAATTATATATGGATTACCTTCTTTAAAAGAGCGTACTGAAAAAACTTTTTCTATAGCTTTTATATAACTATCTATTTCATTAGCATCTGTATATTGGCCTAAAATTTTACCTAAAGTTTCTCCTTTTTCAAAAGTATCTGATAAAATAAATTCTTTTGTTTCTAAAGGAGGAATTTCAGTTGTTACTATTTCAGATTCAAATATTTCATCAGCAGCATATTCATGTTTATCTTCACTTTCAACAATTTCTACTGCATCAATATTTTTAGGTTCTACAACTACACTAGCATTATCAGCTATGGCTTCGGAAGATTCTTTTTTTTCTGTATCTATTTCTTGTGATGGGTTTTCATGCTTAATAGGCTCATTTTGGAAATAATCTAAAGCAGTTGGTCCATAATTTATGAGTAAAATAACACATAAAAAAACAGCAATGAGACTCAAAAAATTTCGCAACATTCAAATATCCTTTATTGGTAACTATGCTTTTTTGTTTACTTTATAAACTTAATATCCAAAACGCTTTGGAGTATAGACCTATTTTCTACCCTTTGTCTAGACTATATTTTATCTATCTGACATAATACAAATTTTTTTACTTTTTTTTATTTTAAAAAAAACTCAATTCAAATTTTTTTTTTCGTGCATATTTTGCATATATATTTAATTTAAAATAATATTTCTTACGCACACAAAGACTTGTTTACTTAATATTTTTTTGCTATACTCCCCCATTGGAATTGGATGTATCATTTTTTGGCCAACAAAAAAATAACTATTTTTTTTATATAGTATATTAATATATTACAGTGAAAAACGCTTTTTTACATAAATTACATACTCTTGATTTTCCACATTCCTATTCGGTAGAAGGGTGGCTTAATTCTTTAACAATTACATATGATAAAGTAAATAATACAATTACTGTAGTATTTCCTCATATGTTTTTTGCGCCATGGTTTACGCAAAATGTGCAATTCTTTTTTGAAAAGGTAATAAAATTAATAGTTCAAGAAAAATATAATAAAAACCCTATTTTTATTTATCAAAATCCTAAAAAATTACTAACTGAAACTCAATTTCTAAAAAATACAAAAATTATTCCTCCCGTAGCAGATTTTTTTAAAGACTATTTTTATAATGTTAAAAATGAATTACCCTTGGCAGCGGCACAAGAAGTAGCAAAAGCAGATTTTCCCTTAAAATACAACCCTTTTGTTATTTATGGACAAAGCGGTATGGGAAAAAGCCATATAATACGATGTATTCAAGAAGCTTTGTGTACAAGAACATTACAAAAAAAAGAATTTTTTAGCGGTACAGCCAAGGATTTTTGCGAAAAAATAAAATTAATAGGAATTGAACCCTTTGTATCTTCATATGATTTTTTTAAATTACTTGATTTACACAGTTTAGAATTAAACACAGAAGAACAACAATATTTAATTAATTTTATTGAATTTTGCGTAGAAAAAAACAAACAACTTCTTTGTACTTCTATTATTTCGCCAAGTTTAAATAAAAAATTATCCGCTTCTTTACGTTTACGCCTTGAACAAGGGCTTATTATGGAGCTTAAAAAATCAGATATAGATGTGCGAATGCGTTATATAACTAGTTTAAAAAATAGAGAAAATTTAAAACTTACTAAGGAGCAAACACTCCTTATAGCACAACATTGTGAAAATATTGGACTTATCCGTGGAGTTATTTTAAAAATTAAAGCTTTTCAAAATATTACTCAAAAAAAATTACAAACTATACACATTGAAAATATTTTAGATTCCACAAAGGGTGAAGAAAAAAATTTACAAATAGAAGACATTATTTCTCTTTGTTCTCAATATTTTAATATTAGTAAGGAACAATTTTACACAAGCCAAAGAAATCCAGATATTGTTTTAGCGCGCCAAATTTGTATGTTTTTATGTCGTGATTTCTTAGGTTTATCTTATGCTTCCTTGGGCAAATCTTTTGGAGGAAAAGACCACAGCACTGTGCTGCATTCCATTAAAAAAATTAAACTTTTGCTCTTAACGAACAAAGATATACAACACAAAGTTACAGAATTGAAACGAAAATGCGCTAGCATATGAACATATGTTTTTTTAAAAAATAATAGTTACTTTTGTAACTAAAATGTTACTTTTTAATAACAAAAAAAACGTATAATATCTAAATGGATGCATCATTTAGAAACAAAGGATAACCCTCTATTACTACAACAGGAAAGGCATATGAAAATTACAATTGTAAAAGAAGAAATCATTGAAGGCTTGCAAAAAGCAGCCAACATTATTCCTGTACGTTCAGGAGCTGCTTACTTACGGTCTGTATGGCTTCATGCTGATGGAAATAGTGTTTCCATTATGGCCACCGACGCGAATATCGAATTTTGCGGAATATATCCTGCGCAAGTAGAAGAAGGCGGCCTTGTGGGCGTGCACGGGCGTGCTTTTGTGGATCTTGTAAAACAATTACCAAACGGGCCCATACAGCTGAGTCTAGATGCTGCATCTAATACTCTTTTGCTAGAACAAGGGCGCCGTAAATATTCTTTGGCCATCAACGATTCTGTATGGTTCCAAAATTTTTCTCCCTTTCCAACAGAAAATGCTGTTATTTGGTCAGGTGATTTTTTGCAAGATATCTTAGATAAAGTGACTTTTTGTATAAGCGATGATGATGCCATGGATGCCATTGCTTGTTTATATATAAAACCCATTGCCAATAATGCAGAAGGACGCATAGAAGTGTGTGGCTTGAACGGTCACCAATTTGCCATGATAGGATTTAATCATGATGAATTAAAAAATATTTTACCTGAAGATGGCATTTTATTGCAAAAAAAATATTTGCAAGAGCTTAAAAAATGGCTTGGTTCTGATGAAATAGAATTAAATATCAGCGATAAACGTTTTTATGTGCGTACTTTGGGCGCACAAGAAATTATAAGCTTGCCGCGTGCAACCCATACTTTCCCAGATTATATGCCCTTTTTAGATAAGATAAATGGCGAAAATTCTACTGTTAGCATTAACAGAAAAGAATGCGCTGAATCTCTTGGACGTATAAATATTTTTAATACCAACAATAACCGTTGCACCTATTTTGATTTGAGTGCTGAAGAAGCTTTGCTTTCTGCTCAAGGGCAAGAAATAGGCTATGCCAATGAAAATATTGAAATACGCTATGATGGTGATATTAAACGTATTGCATTTCCAACCAAGGATTTAATGGATATTATGGGGCATTTTAATTCAGAAGATTTAACTATGACCTTAACAGGACCTGAAGGGCCTTGTGCTGTTCGTGGTAAGGATGACTTGGAATATATAGTTATTATCATGCCCATGAAGATTACTGATACCAATTTTTATAACGAGGATGATGTTTAATTATGACTGTTCCAAATAAACCTAGTTCTTCTTATGACGCTTCTTCTATTACCATTTTAGAAGGACTTTCTGCTGTACGCATGCGCCCTGCCATGTATATTGGTTCTACCGATACACGTGGTTTGCATCATCTTGTTTACGAAGTGGTTGATAACTCCATCGACGAAGCCATGGCCGGCTTTTGTACACGTGTTCAAGTTATTTTACATGTGGATAATAGTGTTACTGTTAAAGATAATGGGCGTGGTATTCCTGTGGATATTCACCCCAAAGAAGGTGTGCCGGCTGTTCAAGTTGTTATGACCAAACTGCATGCTGGCGGTAAATTTGATAATGACAGTTATAAAGTTTCCGGTGGTTTGCATGGTGTGGGTGTTTCTTGTGTAAACGCTTTATCTGAATCACTTATTGTAACGGTGCGTCGCAATGGATTAAAATATAAACAAACATATTCTCGCGGTTTGCCTTTAGACGAACTGAGTAATGAAGGGGAAACCACAGAACGCGGTACCACAATCCGTTTTAAACCGGATGAAGAAATATTTGAAGTAACAGAATATTCTTATGAAATTTTGAAAAAACGCTTTGAAGAATTGGCATATCTTAATAAAGGTCTTGAAATAGAATGCATTGATGAGCGTACTTCAGAAACACATCTATTCCGTGCTGATGGCGGAATATCACAATTTGTGAAGGATTTAAATTCCGGAGAAAGTGGTATTCATGCAGTTATTGAAGGTGAAGGTTTAACCAGTAATGTAACTGTGGATTTTGCTTTGCAGTATAATGCGGGCTATAAAGAAAACGTTCTTACTTTTGCCAATAATATTCGCACAAAAGAAGGTGGAACGCACCTTATGGGCTTTAGAACAGCTCTAACCCGCGCCATTAATGGTTATATCAAAACTCAAGCCGATATTACAAAAAAATTAAAAGGTTCTTCACTTTCTGGCGACGATGTGCGCGAAGGTTTAACTGCTGTTATCAGTGTAAAATTACCAAATCCGCAATTTGAAGGGCAAACAAAAACAAAACTTGGTAATAGCGAAATTGCAGGTATTGTATCAGGTCTTGTTTATGATAAATTAACAGAGCATTTTGAAGAACATCCTAAAGATATACGACTTATTATAGATAAAGCCATCGATGCCGCAAGAGCTCGTGACGCTGCAAGACGTGCCAAAGATTTGGTTCGTCGTAAAGGAGCTTTGTCCGATAATTCCTTGCCCGGAAAATTGGCCGATTGCCAAAGCAAAGATCCTGCTGAATCAGAACTTTTTATTGTGGAAGGTGACTCTGCAGGCGGTTCTGCAAAACAAGGGCGTAATCCCAAAAGTCAGGCCATTCTTCCTTTGCGCGGTAAAATTTTAAATACAGAAAGAACGCGTTTTGATAAAATGCTTGCCAATAAAGAAGTAAAAGCACTCATAACAGCTATGGGCGCAGGTATTGGCAAAGATGACACAGATTTAAATAAATTGCGCTATCATAAAGTAGTGATTATGACAGACGCCGATGTTGACGGCGCACATATTCGCACTCTTTTACTCACTTTCTTTTTTAGGCAATATCAAGAGCTTATCGAGCAAGGTTATTTGTATATAGCTCAGCCACCATTATATCGTGTGCATAATTCACGCATGGAAAAATTTATTAAAGATGATAGTACCTTAAATAGTTTTCTTTTACAAAGAGTGAGTGAAGATGTGTGTATTAAGGGCAATGACGGAAAAAGCTATGTAAAAGAAAAACTCATTGCGCTCATGCAACATATAGAAAAATTGCAAAAAAGAGTTCAAGATGCAGAAAATACAGGTGTTCCGCGTAATTTGTTTCTTAATCTCATAGCGCAAGACCGTTGCCTTGCACCAGAAGATTTAAGCGAAGATATAATTCAAGAAGTACACAATAAATTACAAGAAAAAGGCTACAGCCTGCACTTAGAAAAAGATATGGATATAACCGGCGAAGAACGCATGTTTGCTATTTTTGAAGATGCAGATAACCATCGTATTCGGCGTGGTGCAGAATTTTTTGGTACTCGTTTTTATAAGCAAGCATGGCAATTGTATGCACAATTATGCTCTGAATACGGTGGTACAGAATTTATTTTAGAAACAAAAAATGAAAGTGTTACCTATACAGATGTTTTTCAACTGATGCAGGCAACATTGGACGAAGCTCGCCGTGGTATTCATATTCAGCGCTATAAAGGTTTGGGTGAAATGAATCCTGAACAACTTTGGGTAACTACCATGAATCCTGAAAATAGAACGCTTTTACAAGTATCTATTGACGATGCTGAAGAAGCCTCTGATACTTTTGAAAGACTTATGGGCGATAGAGTGGAACCGCGTCGTGATTTTATTGTACGCAATGCATTAAGTGTTCAAGATTTGGATATATAAGGGTAAAGTGAGGCAACCGTGTCAGATATGGAAAACATGAATAAAGATGGTGCTAAAGAAAATAGCATCAGCATAGAGCAAGAATTACGTAAGTCGTATTTAGAATATTCTCTTTCAGTTATAATAGGACGTGCAATTCCCGATGCTCGTGATGGCTTAAAACCTGTACATCGACGCATTATGTTTGCCCAATACGAATTGGCCAATAGTTATAATCGTCCGCATAAAAAAAGTGCTCGTATTGTTGGTGACGTTATTGGTAAATATCACCCACACGGTGATTCCGCCGTATACGATGCCTTAGTACGCTTGGCACAAGATTTTTCCATGCGTGACCCCTTGGTAGATGGGCAAGGTAACTTTGGCTCCATAGACGGTGATGCTGCTGCTGCCATGCGTTATACAGAAGCGCGTATGTCGCGTTTGGCCGGTGAATTTTTGGGCGATTTGGATAAAGAAACCGTAGATTTTCGCCCAAACTACGATAATACATTACAAGAACCCTCTGTATTACCCACTAAAGTACCAAATTTATTGTTGAACGGTTCATCGGGTATTGCTGTGGGCATGGCCACCAATATTCCTCCACATAACTTGGGGGAACTCAGTGATGCGCTTTTGCATTTATTGCATACTCCTGATTGTACAGTAAAAGATCTCATGGAATATGTAAAAGGGCCTGATTTTCCCACTTCCGGCTTTGTCTATGCCGGTCAAGGCCTTTCTGACGCGTATCATACCGGGCGCGGAACTGTTAAAATGCGCGGTAAAATTGAAATTGAAGACCGTAAAAAAGGTTTTCAATCAATTATCATCAAAGAAATTCCCTATGGCCTTAATAAATCTAGTTTAGTAGAAAAAATTGCTGCCTTGGTTAATGACCGCAAGATTGACGGTATTGCGGATTTGCGGGATGAATCAGACCGCAAGGGCATACGCATTGTTATAGAGTTAAAACGTGGTATAATACCTGATATTGTTGTAAATTCTTTATATAAATTTACACCGCTTGAAAGCAGTTTCGGCATAAATATGTTGGCTGTTGTGGATAATAGACCGCAACTCCTCAACCTAAAAACGGCTTTACGTTGCTTTTTAGATCACCGCAGAGAAGTGGTTTTACGCCGTACTCGTTTTGACTTGGCAAAAGCTGAAGCAAGAGCCCATATTTTAGAGGGTTTAAAAATTGCTCTTGATAATATTGATGCCATTGTAGCTCTTATACGCTCTTCTGCCACGCCGGACGAAGCCAGAACACGCCTTATGGAAACTTTTGCTTTAAGCGAAATCCAAGCCAAGGCCATTTTGGAAATGCGCTTGCAAAGGCTTACGGGCTTGCAGCGTGATGAACTTATAAATGAATATAAGGACGTATTGCAAAAAATTGAATATTATAAGTCTATTTTAGGCAATAGCGAAGTTTTACGCGGTGTTATTAATGACGAAATAACAAATATACGTGATACTTTTGCCACAAAAAGACGTACAGAAGTTTTATACGATTCCTTAGCCGGCATTGATATTGAAGACCTTATTCCCGATGAAGAAGTGGTTATCACCCTTTCACGCCGTGGCTATATGAAACGTACTACCCTTGATAATTATCAACAACAAAAACGCGGTGGAAAGGGCATTGCTGCCTTGCATACTTCTGACGATGATTATGTACAAGAATTTTTAACCACAACAAATCATCAATATTTATTATTATTTACCAATAAAGGACGCATGCATCAGCTAAAAGTACACCAAGTGCCAGAGGGCAGCCGTACAGCCAAGGGCATGCATATAGCCAATCTTTTACCCTTAGAAGAAAATGAATGGGTGACCACCGTTCTTACTGTGCGAGAATTTGCCGAAGATAAATACTTCCTCTTTGTGACGAAGCGCGGCATGGTAAAGCGTTCTTCGGCTTCTTTATATGCCAAATGCCGTAAATCTGGTCTTTTGGCTGTGGGCATGCGTGATGATGATGAACTGGTAGTTGTGCGCCCCATACGCGAAGATAGCCATATAGTTCTTGCCACATCTAATGGTTTATCCATACGTTTTTCGTGCATGGATGTACGCCCCATGGGTCGTGGTGCCACCGGTGTTAAGGGTGTGGCTTTACGCAAAGAAGATGCAGTTGTTGCTTGTGTTATTTTAAAAGCTGAAGACCAAACTACAGAGATTATGTCTATTTCTGCCAATGGTTTTGGCAAGCGCACAAGAGTTGACCTTTATAGAGCGCAATCGCGTGGCGGTAAGGGTATTATAAACTTTAAGGTAACACCTAAAACGGGCAGCGTGGTGGGTGCCATGCCTGTGCGGGATGAAGACGGTCTTGTGCTTTTAACTTCTACCAATAAAATTGTGCGCATTGGTGTTGAAGATGTGCGCAGTAAGGGCAGAGCCACCATGGGTGTTATGCTTGTGCGCCTTGATGAAGGTGCAAGGGTAGTTGGCTTTGACAGGGTTGACGAAGGTGGTCAAACCTTGCGTGAAGAAGAAGAAAATGATGCAATAGTTGAAAAAACTGTTGAAAATCCTCCTGCCGTTGAAGATACATCAAATGCAGATGGAGAGTAATATTGTTTTTTAAAATTCCGCCATTTGTGCTCGGCCTTGGTCTTTGTGTATTGCTTGTGGGGTGTGAAAATCCTTTTGCACAAAAGGATAGCATATCAGAAATACGCACGGCCATGGAAGAGCACGAATGGTTGCGAGCCGAAGTGCTGCTAGAACGCTTTTTGCGATATGAAGAACAAAGCGATAAACGCTTTGAAGCTTGGCAAAATCTGCTTAAAATAGCAGCCTATAACGGCACGCACCCAGGTTCTGTACTTTCGTATTTAGAAACCATGCTGCATGAATTTAGTGAAACAAAGTATGAAAAAAATATTTTGTATGACTTGGCAAAATTTCATGAAAAATATGACCATGATGAACAAGCTATTGTTATGTGGAACGCCTATCTAGACTTATCCACACCCAGCGATAGTGAGCGCTTTTTTGCCCAAAGTCGCTTGGTGAATTTATATTTTAAATCCGGAAAATTCATAGAATTAGAAAATGCTTTGGACGAAGGCTTAAGTTTTACCTTGCCACTTAAAGAAAACGTCTTATTTCTTTATAACTTGGCTGATTTAAAAGCAGGACTTGGTGAATATGAACAAGCGGAATTTTATGTGCAACAAATTTTATCTATGGATATAGATTCTTTATCACCGACTTTACCTTATTTGCATGGTAGAGTGCTTTTTCTTTTGGGCGATATTTACGAACAACAAAAAAAATACAAAGAAGCGTTAGAAACATTTGAAAAAGCTCGTGAATTATACCCTAATCCCATGGTAGTAGATGTGCGCATTACGT
The DNA here is from genome assembly GCA_964369505.1 of uncultured Desulfovibrionaceae bacterium. Classification (GTDB taxonomy): domain Bacteria; phylum Desulfobacterota; class Desulfovibrionia; order Desulfovibrionales; family Desulfovibrionaceae; genus CAYJAD01. Next base: position 10,209 of record CAYJGS010000023.1, read on the forward strand.
ATCTTAAAAAACTTTTTAAATCATAGGAAAAACAACCGGAGTATGTTATGATTCATCACGATTGTGGCCTTCTTGGCATTTCGCATCATGAAGAAGCAGCTCGGCTAACCTATTTTGGTTTATATGCACAACAGCATAGAGGGCAAGAGAGCGCCGGCATTGTGACCTTTGATGGTACACAACTTTATGAAAAGCACGGAATGGGACTTGTTCCAGATGTTTTTTCTGAAGATGATTTTGAAAAATTGCAGGGCAAGGCCGCCATTGGCCATGTGCGCTATTCCACCACAGGAGCTTCTTTTTTGCGCAATGCACAACCCTTTGTGGTGCGTTTTAAGGGTATGGAAATAGCTCTTGCTCACAATGGAAACCTTGTGAACACCGATGAATTGCGAGCAGAGCTTGAAGAATTGGGATCTATTTTTCACACCACCAATGATTCAGAAGTTTTTATGCATCTTTTGGTACGTGCCATGCGCACCAAAAACCTTGAAGACGCTGTGCGCGAAGCCTGTAGTAAAGTGAAAGGCGCATATTCATTGCTTATTTTGTGTGGTGATACACTCATAGCCGTGCGCGATGCTCATGGTTTTCATCCTTTGTGCTTTGGAACTTTAGAAAATTGCATTGTATTTGCTTCCGAAACGTGTGCTTTAGATCTATTAGAAGCGCAATATATACGTTCTGTGGAGCCCGGTGAAATGCTTATTGTGCGGGATAAGAATGTGGTGCAAAGTGCCAGCGCATATCCTGAAGATTTTGTTTTACCGCCAAAACCGCAACAATGTATTTTTGAATTGGTATATTTTGCCAGACCCGATTCATTTATTTTTGATGAACAAGTGTATTTATGTCGTAAACGCATGGGTTGGCAATTGGCGCATGAATCTGCTCCGGAAGTGGATTTTGTAATGCCTTT